>JAYTCP010000539.1:0-1733 GCA_043736435.1 Planctomycetia bacterium
CCGCTACCACCCCCAGGTCCATCAGGACGAGGTGAAGGCCCTGGCCGCGTGGATGACCTGGAAGTGCTCGCTCTCGGGCCTCCCGTTCGGCGGAGGCAAGGGCGGCATCCAGCTCGACCCGGCCCGGTACAGCGACGGCGAGCTCCAGCGCATCACGCGCCGCTTCACCCACGCGCTCGGCAACAACATCGGGCCCGATTTCGACGTCCCCGCGCCCGACGTGGGCACGAACTCGCAGACGATGGCCTGGATGATGGACACGTACGTGAACACGTTCGGCGTGTCGCAGAAGAACGTCGCCCGCCACGTGGTCACGGGCAAGTCGGTGGCCGCCGGAGGCTCCGAGGGCCGCGACGAGGCCACGGGCCGCGGCGTCGTCTACACGATCGCGGCGTGGTTCGCCGAGAAGAAGCTCGACCTGCGCGGCGCCACGTTCACGGTCCAGGGCTTCGGCAACGTGGGCAGCTTCGCCGCCCGCATCCTCGTCGCCGAGTACGGCGCGAAGCTCCTCGCCGTCCAGGACCACTCGGGGAGCCTGCAGAACCCCGCGGGCATCGACCCCGAGGCCCTGGCGAAGCACGTCACCGAGAAGAAGGGCGTCGCCGGCTACACGGGCGCCACCGTGATGGGGAAGGACGACTTCTGGAAGGTCAAGGCCGACATCGTGATCCCCGCGGCCCTCGAGGCGCAGATCACCTCGCGCAACGCGCCCTGGATCGACGCGAAGCTGATCGCCGAGGGCGCGAACGGCCCCATGACCCCCGCCGGCGAGAAGATCCTGCTCGACAAGGGGATCGACGTCATCCCCGACATCCTCTGTAACTCGGGCGGCGTGATCGTCTCCTACTTCGAGTGGACGCAGAACCGCCAGGGCGACCGCTGGTACCTCGACGAGGTGCGCGCGAAGCTCAAGCGCCGCATCACGGACGCCTACGACCGGGTCGCCGCCGCGAAGACGAAGTGGAAGACCGACCGCCGCAACGCGGCGATGATCACGGCGCTCGAGCGCGTCTCGAGCTCCTACAAGGAGCGCGGGATCTTCCCGTAGCCGCGGCCGCGCCCCTGCGGGCGCCGCCGACCCCCGCCGCAGTCCCCCCGCGCCGCCGGGTGCGGAGGACGGCCGGGGGGCCCCCGAGGTGGGCCGCGCACGCACGGGCCCGGTCCCTGCCCCCCGTGGCACGATGTCGCCGTCCGTCAGGAGTCCGCCGTTACCATGATCGACGAGGTGCCGGGACCGCTGGGGAGGGGCACATACGCCGCCCCCCGACTCGTGATCGAGGCGTGGCTGGCCGTTCCCACCGCGCATGGATGGCGCTGCCTGCTCCTGCGCCGTTCGCCCCACAGCGGCGGCTTCTGGCAGGGCGTCTCGGGCCGCGTCGAGGCCTACGATGTCTCCCTGCGCGCCGCCGCGCTCCGCGAGATCGGCGAGGAGACGGGCATCACCTCGGGGGTCACGATCTTCGACCTGGGCCGCTGGATCGACTTCCGCGGGTTCACCGGCACCGCCTACCGCAAGCGCAGCCTGGGCGCCCTCCTGCCGGCCGGGACGACCGCGGAGACGGTCGTGCTCTCCGAGGAGCACGACGAGGTGGTCCTCGTGACGTTCGACGAGGCCCGCGCGCGCCTGCGCTGGCCCGAGAACGTGCAGGAACTCTCCGCGCTGGAGGGCTGCCTGCCGCCCGACGGCTACGGCGGCGGCAACGAGCGCTAGTTCTTGGGGCGGCGGGGGCCGG
>JAYTCP010000540.1:0-4201 GCA_043736435.1 Planctomycetia bacterium
GCTCGGGCTCGAAGCCCGCCGCGTGCGGGCTCTCGACCAAAACGAGGTCGCGGGCCTGCGCCACGGTCACGGTGACCTCCACCTCGACGATCGTGCCCGCGGGCACGGTCTCGGTGAACGCCGTCCGGGTGTACGTGACGGGCTGTCCCGGCACCGTGACCGGCACCAGCCGCCACCAGGTGCGTTCAACCTTGTAGCCCGCGTCCGCGGGATCGATGGCGGGACCCGTCTCGGTGAACGAGAGGGCGGCTGCCACGGTCGTCCCCTCCGGGCCCTCGGCGGCCACCGTGATCGGGCCCTCGGGCAGCTCGGTCTCGGGGAGTTCGAGGGCGGGCACCTCCGCGAAGCCCATCTCGGCGGTCACGACGAGCGGCGGGAGCTTCAGCCCGTTGATCGACACGGTCACGGGACGCCCGACGCCGAGGTCGGCGCGCTGCCCCGCGTACCGAGTGAGGAACGCGACGCAGGCGGCCGTGTCGCGGGTGCTGTTCCACCGCGCGCCGTCCACGCGCTGGGCGAGCAGCCAGCGAGTGCCCGGGGCGAGGAGCTCGTGATCGGGCGCGGCTGCGAGGATCGCGGAGAGGCTCCACGCGGTCGTCTCGAGTGCGTCGTCGGCCCAGCGGCCCGAGCGCACCGACGCCGTGCCATCGCCTCCTGCGAAGTGGACGCCGTTCGCGTCGCGCACGGCGCGGCGGACGAGGCTCTCGAGGTGGATGGCGACGTCGTCCTTGCGCTCCGCGGCGAGGGCGGCCCGCAGCCAGAACGCCCGTTCGAGGGTCGGCGGCTGCTCCTTGCCGTCGTGCCAGGTGGCGGGAAACGGGAGGCCCTCCGGAAGCGTCTTCGCCTCGGCCATCACCATCCACGCGAAGGCGGCAGGCGCGCCGACGGAACGCGTCGCATCGAGTCGGCGAGGCGACCTGGGCTCCGCCCCCGGCCGGAGGTCCGGCCCGAAGTACGCGCTCAGCCACGCCAGCGCCTGCTTCTCGATGGCGCGCGCGGGCGCGGGGTCGGGCAGCACGGCGGCGGCCCGGGAGAGCCCGTGGGCCACGTACGCCGTCATGTAGAGGTCGCTCGCGTCGGACTCCCACCAGCCGAAGCCGCCGTCCGCGTGCTGGAGCACCCGCAGGCGGGCGAGCCCCGCATCGATCATCTTCGGCAGATCGGCCAGACGGCCCCGGAGCGGCGCCTTCCAGGTGTCGGCGGCCACCTTGGCGACCACGACGGGCACGAGCCGGCTCATCGTCTGCTCGGTGCACCCGTACGGGTAGTCGAGGAGGTAGGGGAGCGCCGCGGCGACGGCCTGCGCCGCGGACGGGGCCACCGTCACGCGCAACCGCGCGGTGCCGCGCTCCGCCGTGGCGGGCCGGGAGAGCGGTGCCAGCGTCACCGGGCCCGACTCGACGTAGGCCGTGGAGGCGAGCACCTTCGGCACGCCCTGCGGCAGCACGGGCAGCTTCGCCACGACGGCATCGTTGCCCGCGGGCGTCCGGAGCTCGGCGGTGACGTTGCCCTCGCCGATGCCCGTCGCGGTGAGGGAGAGCTCCCGGCGCAGGATCGCGCCCGCAGGCAACGCCGCCTCGCCGTCGTGCGCGCCCGTGAGGGTGAGGCCCGTGGCTCCGGCGACGAAGCGCGCCGTGGTGTCGGTCTCGAGGAGGCTGTGCATCAGCCACGGCGCCTCCACGCGATCGGTCACGCGCAGGAATCGCGGGAGCGTCACGCGGGCGGTCACCTTCTTCGTGACACGTAGCGTGGACGTGCCCGTGCCGACGCGCGTCGCGGCGTCCACGGCGCGGGCCGTCATCCGCCAGCGCGTGAGATCGTCGGGCAGCTTCACGGGCCCGAGCGGCGCCGTGCCGTCCGGTCCGGTGCGGACCGCCGGCCACCAGCCGATCATCGTGCGGAAGTCGGCGCGGGCCGCCAGAGGGCCTTCCCCGCCGTCACCGCCGTCCTTCATCTTCTTCTCCCCCTCCTCGCCATCCGCGGTGGCCTGCCGTCCCGCGCGTCGGGGCCTCTCCCCTCCACTCGCGGGGCCGCCGAATCCGGAGAGATCGCCCCCCCGGCCCGCGGCGTCCGTCGCGGGGTCACCCTGGGGGCGCGGGCTCGGCATCGGCGGGCCGCCCGGCGGCGGCGGCGCCTCGGCCGCGGGCGGCTCGGCCTCACCGAGCCGAGCGCCGTTCCGGCCCTCCTTTGCGGGCGGCGGTCGCGCGACCGACCAGCCCACGCACCCCGAGTGGATCGGACCGCCCGTCCGCACGTCGTTGCGGCGCAGCGGATGGAAGAACGGCTCGATGGGTGCGGCCGGATCGGAGTAGAGCGCATGCAGGGCCTCGTCCACGATGGCAACCGCCACCTCGACGCCCGCGGCAGGGGCGCCCGACGCGTCGGTCACGCGCACCGACATCGGCACCGTGGTGCCCGGCTCGGCCTCCGTGCGTCCCCCGTCCACCGTGACCACGGGACGGAGGAGCCTCTCGACCGGCGGCACCCGCAGCATCTTCGTCGTCTCGACGAGGTTGCCGCGGTCCACGAGGGCGACGCCGACGAACAGATTGGGCACGTGCTCGGGGCCCACCTTCACCTCGATGACCGCCGCTGCGGCGCGGTCGTCGGCGCCGCCCAGACGCACGGTGTCGTAGGAGAGGATGCGCGCGCCTTCTACGGTCGACAGGAACGGCCGGGCGCCCACGGGCGACACGACGAGCAGCCTCGCGACGTCGCCCACGGCGTACGAGTCCTTGTCGGCGATCACCTCCAGGCGATCCCCCGACACGCCCTCGTCGGCCCGGTCGCCGAGCACCCACACGTGGAGCAGGGCCCGCGCGGCGGCCCCGGGCGGCTCGGTGCCCACGCGCGGGACGGCCGCCGACAGAGCGTAGCGCCCGTTCCTCGCGAACGGGACCTCGATCCGCGCGGTGCCGTCCGTGCCGGTGGTGAAGGCGTGTGTGCTCACCTCGCGCTCCTCGCGCACGGGGCGGCCGTCGCCGCCCGCCACCTCGCCCACCAGGGCCACGGTCAGGAGGCCCGCCCGCGCCGCCGCCGGGCTCCCGTCGGCGAGCGCGACCTTCACCGTCACCTGCGCGACGCCCTCGGCGCCGTAGAGGTGCCTGTCGGTCTTCAACGCGACGGACAGCGGCGACGCGACCAGCGCGACCGAGCCGCTCCCCGCCATCGCCGTGCGGTCCGGCCCCGTCACCGTGACGCGTAGGGAGACGAAGCCGTCCTGTGCCCTCGGGGGCAGGACCGCCATCACCACGGCCTTGCCCGACGCGTCGAGCGTGCCCTGGCCCACGCCGAGCACCTCGGGCGCGTACGCCTCGCGCTCGGTCCCGAAGAAGAGACGTGCCAGCTCGTCGGTGGGAAACAGCTCGCGATCGACGCGGGTATAGACCAGCGACCACGCGAACGGTGCGTTCGGCACCGGGCCGCCCTCGTAGAGCGACGCGGCGCAGGAGAACGCGACTTCCTGTCCGGGCATCGCGCGCGCGGGCAAACCGGACACCGTCACCTCGAACGTGGGCTTGCGGTACGCCTGGACGCGGAACGGGGCGGCGTACGACTTGCCGCCGACGTCGAGCACGAGGGTGCCGTCGCCGAGCGGGCAGTCCGCGGGCAGGTCGAGTCCCGCGGCGAACGTGCCGAGATCTGCCGAGATGGGGACGACGACCCGGCCGAGCTCCCGGCCGCCCTCCGCCACGAACGAGACCTTCGCCTCGCGGGCGCCCTCGTCGAGCACGTGGTGCCCGTCGCGCCACGCGCGCACGATCCCCTTCACCTCCACGCGTTCGCCCGGCCGGTAGGCCGGCTGGTGGGGGAAGGCGTACACGCGCCGGTCCGAGACGTCGGCGGGCACGTAGGTCTCGACGCCGAACGCGAGGTCGTCCTCCCGGCGGGCCCGGACCTCCACCGTGGGCGGGGCGGCGACGTCGAGACGGAGGAGGCCCTTCGCATCGGTCCTGCCCTGCGCGAGCACTCGTTCGCCGACGCGCACCTCGACGGTCGCGCCCTCGATGGCCCCGCCCGACACGCGGTCCACGGCGAAGGCAAGGATCCCGGCCGGATCCCGCTTCACCACGAGCGCGAGGCTCGAGGAGAGGGCGGACACCACGGCGCTGCGTGAGCCCCGGCGCACCTCGATCAGGTAGAGGCCCGCGGACGGCAGCGCCACGTCGACGGACGTGCCGGCGGGCTCCGATGCCTCCTT
>JAYTCP010000541.1:0-1694 GCA_043736435.1 Planctomycetia bacterium
GTCCGCCTGCGCCGGCCGCGAAGCCCGGCGACCCCGCGAAGCCGACGCCGGCCCCCGGCGAGAAGGGCAAGGACGCCCCGGCCGCCGGCGCCGCGAAGCCCGGGGCCCACGGGATCCACAACTACTTCAAGCTGTCGGAGCACTTCTTCAGCGGCGCCCAGCCGAAGCACGACGCGAACTTCGCCCAGCTCGCCGCCGACGGCGTGAAGGTCATCGTCTCCGTCGACGGCTCGGCCCCCGACGTCGAGGCCGCCAAGCGCCACGGCCTGCGCTACGTCCACCTGCCCATCGGCTACGACGGGATCCCGCCCGGGACGGTCCTCCTGCTCGCGAAGGCGTTCACCTCGCTCGAGGGGCCGTTCTTCGTCCACTGCCACCACGGCAAGCACCGCGGCCCGGCGGCGTGCGCGATCGGACGCATCCTCCTCGACAAGGTCACCCCCGAGGTGGCCATCGCCGAGATGCACCGCGCGGGCACCGACCCGAAGTACACGGGCCTGTACGCGGCCCCCGCCGAGTTCAAGGTCCCGACGGCCGAGGAGCTGGCGAGGGTGTCGGGCGACCTGCCGTCCGTAGCGCCGGTGCCCGCCTTGCGGGAGGCGATGGTCGAGGCCGACCACCGCTGGGACCGCATCAAGGACATCCGCCTCGCGAAGTGGGGCGTCCCGACCGACCACCCCGACGTGGATCCGGCCCACGAGGCGCTCATGCTCGCCGAGTGGTTCCGGGAGCTGGCCCGCCGTCCCGAGTCGGTCGCGCACGGCGAGACGTTCGTCGCGCACCTGCATGCCACCGAGACCGCCGCCATGGATCTCTCGAAGGCCGTCGAGAAGGGGAAGGTCGACGCGACGGCGGCCCAGGCCGCGTTCGACAAGGCCCAGGGCAGCTGCAGCGCGTGCCACACCGCCTTCCGCGACCACGAGTCGGCCTGGAAGACCCCGCCCGCGAGGTAGCGCGGGCTCGGGCGCCTATGTGCCGCCGAGCGACGAACGCAGCTCGGAGACCTCCCGCTCGAGCCGGTCGAGGCGCGAGAGGATCGTCCCGAGCACGTCGGGAGCGATGACCGCGCCCGCGACGCCGAGCGACGGGAGCGCCGTCCGCGCGACGGGGGCGGGGGCCGCGCGCGCGACGCCGGGTTCGGCGGCGGAGTCACCGACGGCGCCCGTCTCGACCGCGGCCACCGGCTCGCTCCCGAGAAGGTGCTCCCATCGGGGCACGCGTTCGCCGGGGCGCCGGCCCAGGAGATGCACGTACGGCACGGGCCGCGTGGCGAGACCGCGCAGGCGGCTCTCCACCTCCTCGACGGTGCCCAGGGGGCGCATGCGCGACGCGCGGGTCTCGATCTCCTTCGCGGAGGAGGCGCCGCGCAGCAGCAGCTCCGCGAGGATCGCGATCTCGCGGTCGTCCACGCCGAGCTGCTCCCCCGCGGCGTGCTCGTAGCGCACCGTCCGGCTGCCCGCCCGCTCGAGCTCGCGCACCCAGCCGCGGTCCATCAGCGCGCGGAGGGCGCCCTGGACGTGGTAGTCGCGCAGCTCCATCTCGGGGTCGCGATTGCTCTTCTGGTTGCACGCGAGCACCAGGGAGTTCAGCGTGAGCGGGTACGCCTCGGGGACCGTGAGCTGCTTCTCCACGAGGGAGCCGATGATGCGGCGTTCCGTCGGATCGAGCCGGATGGACATGGGGGCCTCCTCGGG
>JAYTCP010000542.1:0-6197 GCA_043736435.1 Planctomycetia bacterium
GGCGGCCTCCGCCCCCCCGCCGTAGCCCGCGAGGAAGCGGAGCGCCGCCCGCCGGCCGACGCGCATCCCGCGCAGGCGGTGCTTCTCGACGGCGCGGCCGAGACGGACGAGGTTCTCGAGCCGCGCCGGCTCGGGGAGCGGTCCGTCGTGCGCGCGGGCGCGGTCGAGGTCGATCACGAGGACGCGGCCCGTGCGCCCCTCGAGGAGGAGGTTCTTCGGGTGGAGGTCGGCGTGGGACACTCCGGCATCGTGGAGCGCGCGGACCGCGCGCCCCGCCTCGAACGTGGCCTCCCGCGGGAAGATGCCCGGATGGACCGAGGGGTCGTACAGGAAGGTCTCGAGGTCGATCGCGTTCTCCACCTCGCGCATGAGGAGGAACCCCCGCCAGCCCGTCGGGCCGTGGAGGGCGACCGCGCCGAGGGCTTCCACGACCGGGACCTGGGCGCCCAGGAGCCGCCGGTGCAGGACGAGCTCGAGGAGCGGCCGGAGCCGGCCCCGGAAGCGCCGGCCCCGCACGCCGCGCAGCATCCCGCCCTTGCGGTACTCGCGCACGACGAGGGGACCGAGGCCCGAGGCGAGGCGCCGCAGCCGTGCCCGGCCCATCCCGGGCGCGAACGGGAGGTCGTCCACCTCGGACGCGACGGTGCGCACGGCGTCCTCGGCCCCCTCGACCCACGCCAACGTCTCGCGCCCGTCGTGACGGAGGCGGAGCGTCTCGGGGACGCCGTATCGCCTCCGCAGCTCCGCCGTCGCCCGCGGGTCGTCCATCGGGGGACGAGCCTATCCTTGCGGAGGCGGATCGCACCCTTTCCGTCGACGGGACGGGCCCCGACCCGTGGACCCCGGCTCGCCCACTCCGCGCGACCGGGTCTGCGCGCTCGGCGGTCGCCCCCCCCTACTTCGCCTTCTCGAGCTCCGCCTTGATGTTGTCGATCAGCCCCGGGATGTCGCCGTTGCTCCCCCCCGCCTTCACGTAGGCCTCGAAGCACGCGAGCGCCTTCTCGAGCTGCTCGCCGGCGAGATAGAGGCCGCCGAGGATGACCAGGGTCGTCGTGTCGTCGGCCTTGAGGGCCTTCGCCTTCTCGAGCGCCTCGATCGCCTCCTCGTCCTTGCCGTCCTGGGCCAGCGCGATGCCGAGGCCTCGCCAGGCGAAGCGGTTCTTCTCGTCGAGCTTGAGGGCCTCCTGGTAGGCCTTGATGGCCGGCTTCCAGTTCTTCTGGAAGGTCTGGTTGTCGCCGATCAGCGTCAGGATCTCGGGGTCGTCCGGGCGGACGGACTTCACCTTCTTGAGGAGCTCCTCGGCCTTCTTGTACTGCGTGAGGGCCTCGTGGTCGAACGCGGCGTTCAGGAGCGCGCGGACGTTCTTGTCCTGACCCTTCAGCGAGAGGACCTTCTGGTACCACTTGATCGCCTCGTTCCAGTCGGCCTGCTCGTCGGAGACGGCGCCGAGGTTTGCGTAGGCCTCGGGGCTCTGCGGGTCGAGGTCGATGGCCTTCTTGAACTGGACGATCGCGTCCTGGAAGCGCTTCTGGCGCAGGAGGACGACCCCGATGCTGTTCACGATCCCGGCGTCGCTCGGGGCGAGCAGGCTCGCCTCGCGGTAGGACGTCGCCGCGTCGGCGAGCTGGTTGAGACGTTCCTGGGCCCACGCGAGGCCGTAGTAGGCGCGCAGCTGGGACACGCCCTTCACGGGCAACGCCTTCTTGTACGCCTCGACGGCCCGCTTCAGGCCGTCGTCCGTCCCCCCCTTGGAGAGGAGGTCGGCGGAGGCGAGCAGCGCGTCGGGGTCCTCCGGCTGGATCTTGAGCGCGGCGTCGATCGAGGCGCGGGCGTCCTCCAGCCGACCGAGACGCGACGCGGCCTCGGACCGGAGGAGGTAGGCCGCGAGGTAGGTCGGCCGCATCCCCAGCACGGCCTCGGCGCGCTTGACGGCCGACTCGTGCTTCCCCTCGACCAGGTCGAGGCGCGCGATCCGCAGGATCGCCTCGTACGCGTCGGGCCGCAGCTTGACGACGCCCTCGAGCCGTTCACGGGCGCCGGCCAGGTCGTTCGTCCGGCGGAGGGCCTCGGTCGAGAGCCAGAGCACGTCGGCCGCCTCGGGCTTCTGGGCCCACGCCGCCTCGAGGGACCTCTTCGCACCGGCGGGGTCCTTGTTCGAGAGCTGCGCGCGCCCGAGCTCGATCAGCACCCACGGATCGCCCGGCGACGCCTTCAGCAGCGCGTTCAGCGCGTCGATGCGCAGGGCCGGGGCGTCGAGCCGGAACCGGTGCAGCTTCAGCGCCTTGTCCGCGCTCTCCTTCAGGAGGCCGTCGTACTCCGCGGGCAGCTCCGCGCCGCGTCCCGCCTCGATGATCGCCTCCTGGTACCGCACGTGGGTGAGGTACGCGGACTCGTCGGCGTCGAGCGACTTGCCGTAGGCCTTGCCGGCCTCGACCCACTTGCCCTCCTCGCGGAAGACCTCGCCGCGCTCGAACGCGTCGCGCGCCACGGAGGCATCGCCCGCGGGCGGAGCGGCGGGCTGGGGCGGCGCCGTCGGCGCCGGATCCATGCCGGGAACGTCCTCGGCGAAGACGGAGGGCGAGGCGGAGAGGAACGCGGCGAGGACGGCGGTCGGCAACCACGCGGGGACGCGCATCGGAGACTCCACAGCGGGGCCGAGCGAGAACGCGGGAGCAGGTGCGGCGCAACCCGCGCGGCAGGGCGGCGCACGCGCGGAAGATCGAGAGGCGGGGGAACGAGGGAGGTGTTACGCGCGGAGGCCGCCGCACCGGGTCGGTGGACGGCCTCCGGAGGGCCTAGAGACATCGAAGAGGACGAGGCCGCCCTCACCGACCCCGTGGTCGCGGTCTCGGTCCACAGGACCTACGCGTCTATCGAACGTCGTCGCCGACGCGATCGACCGCCGCCGCCAAGCGCATCGCCGCGAGGCGCGCCTCCTGGTTGAGCGACCGATCGTTCTCGGCCAAGCGACTGCGGCGATCCTTGATCAGGTTCTGGCGATCCTCGAGTTCGGCGAGGGCCTGCTCGCCCTGGGCGCCCTTGTTCTTGCCGGCACCCAGGAACTTGCCGAGGCCACCGAGCCCACCGATCCCGCCGAACCCTCCACCGAACTTGCCGCCGAAGCCGCCGCCGCCGAAGCCGCCCCTGCCGCCGCCGCCGAAGCCTCCGCCCCTGCCGCCGCCGCCGAAGCCGCCACCACCGCCGCCTCGTCCCTCCGCGACCGGAGCCGCGAGGAGAGCCGCAATGGCGATCACCGTAACCCAGTGGAGCTTGCGCATCAGATTCGTCCTCTCCGCCCGGGGACCCGGGCGCGTACGCACCCACGAAGCAGTACCACGCAGCAGTACCACGAAGCAGTCTACCCTATCGGTAGACGCCATCCTCCACGACCATCACCTATCCTCCCCCACCCCCTATCCTCCCCCACCCCCTATCCTCCCCCACCAACGAGGAGGTCGGGGTGTTGGGCGATGTCCTCGTTCAGGCGCCGCACGGCGGCCGCCCGGGCCTTCTCGCTGGCCTTGGGCTCGTACCCGTAGTTCTTGCCGGTGATGCCCTTCACGATCTCGATCCCGTAGACCCGGGACTTCTGGTCCTGGCTGTACAGGAGATCCACCACGGCCGGCAGCGCCTTGTGAGGCCCCATCCTGAGCCCCTGCGCCGCTGCGTCCCGGTCGGAGTCGGACCGGGTGGGATCGGCCACGATCTGGACGACCTTCGGGGCGGAGATGCTCCCGTTCCGGTACGCGGCCAAGGTGGCCATGATGGCGGGATCGACCCCCGGCGCCACGGGGGGGCCCCCGGCGTCCGTGGCGAGCGGCTTGGCCGTCTTGAGCGCGAGCCCCTTGGCCGCGACGAAGCGCGAGGCCAGCGTGCCCTCGATGACGACGTCGTCGACCGACATGCTGCTCTGGATCGCGTAGAAGCCAGCTTGGACGACCCGCATCCTGTTGCCCGGCTCGAGGGAGTCGAGCTTCATGTCGTCGAGCGTCAGCAGCACGTTGCTCAGCCGGCGTCCGAAGGCGAAGACCGAGGCCTTGCCCGAGGCGGGCTCCGTCGACGGCTTGCGGAAGTCGAGGTAGCGGAAGCCGACGTAGCCGCCCTTGCCATTGCCGGTCGAGAACTGCCTGCCGAACTTCATCATCCCGGTGTCGCCGCCGGGGTTGTTGTCCCACTTGTGGAAGTAGGTCTCCGCGATCGTGAAGCTGACGTAGTCGGAGGAGGAGTCGGGGGTGGACAGGAACCCGCCGATGTCCTTCACCCCGTCCGGGACGAGCTTGCAGGTGACCGTCACGTCGCCTTCCCACTCGGCCACGTGGCGCGCCCCGACGTTGCCGCGGATCGCGAGACGCCCCTCGGCGACGCCGATGCCGTCCGCTTTGTCCTTCGCGATGTTCCACGGCACGCCCTGGACCCAGTCGTTCTGCTGGTCGGCGTTGCCGAAGTCGTAGCGCAGCTTGACCTTCGCGCCGTCGATCGCGACCACGGCGCCCTTGAAGAAGGTGTCGAGAGGCACGTCGCCTCCCGCCGGCGCGGCTCCCGCTCCGGGCATCGGGTCGTCCGCGAGCGCGGACCGCGGGAGTGCTCCCACGGTGGCGGAGACGGCCGCGGCCAGCACGGCGCACAGCGCGAGCGCGGCTCTGGCGCCGGGCGCGGAGCGACGGGGAGGGGGCGTGCGATTTTTTCGACGTCGGGTCACGCGAGGCTCCGGGCACCGGTGTGGGGTGTAGGAAGATCCTAGCCCCCCGGGCACCCGCGGGCTTGGACGCCGGCCGATCCGGTGGGGTTCCAGCCGCTGCCTTGAAACTCGGCTTGACCCGGCCGGGTTTCGGTCCGACTCTCCTGAGCGTGGCCGTCGGACCCCCTCCCCGTCGTCAGCCCCCCCCAGGGAGGGACCTTCGACTAAGGGCGGGCGCCCCTCGTCTCCTCGTGGTGCGCCTGTCCGCGATCGGCGACGTGCTCCACGTCCTGCCGGCCGTGGAAGCCCTGCGGCGGGAGCTGCCCGGGGCGCGCCTCGGCTGGCTGGTCGAGGACAAGGCCGCGGCGGTCCTGGCGGGCCACCCCGATCTCGACGCGGTGCACGTGCTCCCGCGCAAGCGGTGGCAGCGCTCCCTCGGGGCCCCCTGGCTCTGGCCGCGGACCCTCCTCGAGGTGGGGCGCTTCCTCGCCCGCCTCCTCGCCGCGCGCTACGACGCGGCGCTCGACTTCCAGGGGAACCTGAAGTCCGGCGTGCTCACGGCGCTCTCAGGCGCCCCCGTCCGCTACGGCGGCGCCACCTCCGACGTCCGGGAGGGGAACGCTTTCTTCACGAATCGCCACGTCCCCTCGCCCCCTCGCGCCGCCCACCGGATCACGCGCCACCTCGGGATGCTGGGCGCGCTCCTCGGGCGCGACGTCCCCGGCGCCGCCGCCCGCCTGCCGCGCCCGGACGAGGCGCGCGCGGAGATCGACGCGGCGCTCCGGGCCGTCGGCCTCCCTTCGACCGGGTACGCGATCCTCCACCCCGGCACCAGCGGCTTCGGCGCGTTCAAGCGTTGGCCTCCGGAGCGGTTCGCGGCGCTGTCGGACCGGTTGGCCGAGCGCGGGATCGCCGTGGCGCTCACGTACGGTCCCGGCGAGGAGGACCTCGTCGCGCGGGTGCGCGCGGCCGCGCGCAGGGCGCCGATCCCCCTCCCCACCTCGAGCCTCGCCGCCCTGGCCGAGGCGATCCGCCGCGCCCGCGTCTTCGTCGCCGCCGACACGGGCCCCCTCCACGTCGCGGCCGCCGTCGGCACGCCGCTCGTGGGGCTCTTCGGCCCGAAGGACCCGCTCCTCTATGGCCCCGTGGGGCCGGACGCGGCGACGGGAGCCCTCTCCCCCTTGCCGGTGGTGGTCGCGGGGGACGTGCCCTGCCGGCCCTGCGTGCTCCGCCGCTGCCCCGAGCCCGTGTGCATGACATCGATCGAGGTGGATGCGGTCCTCTCCCGCGTGCGCGAGGCCCTCGGCCCGACTGCGGGACGCCTCGGCGCACGGGCCTGAGCCGCTCGGGGGCATCGGGGACCGCGGACGCTTCCGAAGATTCCGGGGGCGGCGGGGCCGAGGCCAGCGAATCGAGCCCCATGGGCCTCTGGGTGGCTCTCCCGAGCCAGCGACCGCGTTCCGTCGCATGCCGCGGGAGCGGAGACGAGGAGGGCGGGTCCTGCAGAACCGTCGACGAG
>JAYTCP010000543.1:0-5647 GCA_043736435.1 Planctomycetia bacterium
CTACGGCGGCGGCGGCGGCGGCAGCCGCTGGTAGTCCACCCCCTGCTCGATCAGCAAGGGCTGCTCACGCAGGATGGCGCGCGTCGGTACCCCCGACGCGCGCCGCTTCGTTGCATGGCGTAGCGATCGGGGAGAATCGCCCTGGAGGAGGGAGGGGGCGGCGGGGGAGGGAACCCACGCAGCGAGGCCCCCCCACCGCCGAATCCGCAGGTCGGTGACGCGTTCCACGCGTCCGTGGCGTTTCATGAGGACCATGGATCGCGCCCCCGACGCCGTCACCCCCGAAGCGCTGCTCGCCGAGGCCCCCTGGGTCCGGCGGCTCGCCGGCGCCCTCGTTAACGACCCGGCCTTCGCCGACGACGTCGCGCAGGAGACGCTCCGCCGAGGGCTCGAGCACCCGCCGACCTCGCGGGACGGACTCCGCGGCTGGCTCGCGACCGTGGCGCGCAACGTGGTGCGGTCCCGCTGGCGGGCCGACCGTCGCCGCGCGGGGCGGGAGCAGGCCGTCGCACGGCCGGAAGGGGGGATCCCCGTGGACGACGTCGTCGCGCGCGCCGAGGAGCACCGTCGTGTCGTCGCGGCGGTCCTCACCCTCGAGGAGCCGTATCGCTCCACCATCCTCCACCGCTACTTCGACGATCTCGGCCCCTCCGCCATCGCCGAGCGCACGGGCACGCCGGTCGACACCGTCCGCACCCGCCTCCACCGGGCGCTCGGTCAGCTCCGCGGGCGGCTCGACGCCGAGCATGGCGGCGACCCCGTCGCGACCCGTCGTGCGCTGCTCGCGCTCATCGGGCCCGCGTCGGGGACCCAGTCGCCCGGCACTCCCGATCGCGGCCCGGCGTCGAGCACGGGAAGCCGCGTCGCAGCCCCGTCATCCCGGCTCGTGCCGTGGTTCGCGGCCGTGGCCGTCGTCGCCGGAGGCGGTACGCTCCTCCTGCGATCCGGAGGGGACGCTCCCGCGCCCGGTGACGGGGTGACAGTCGTGGCAACGTCGCCCCCCGCGGACGGCTCCGACGGACGAGCTCCGGGCGTCGCCGGCGGCTCCGGGACGCGCCTCGCCGCAAGCGGCGCCACCTCCACCGCGGGCAGTTCGGTCGGCCGCACGGCGACCGTTCGCCTCACGGGCGTCGTCCTCGACGAGAAGGGAGCGCCCGTGCCCGGCGTCCTCGTCCTTGGCCGCCCGTGGGGCTCGACCCAAGCCCCCGGCCCCGAGGTCCATCCTCTCCGAACGCAACGCCTCCAGGCCCTGAGTCCCCCGAGCCCCCCTCCTCCTCCGCCGTTCCGCTCGACCAGCGACGCGTCCGGCACGTTCGACCTCGATGTCGACGGCGTCCTGCCGGACGGCTACGTGGCCCTGCTCGCGATGCCCGCGGCGCCCTCGGTGGGGTCGACGCGCTTCTGGGCGCTCGCGAACGGCGACGACGCGGAGCTCACGCTGCGCGTCGTGCGCGGCGCTCCGCTCCGCGGGCGGCTCGTGGACGCGGCGGGGCGCGGGATCGCCGCCACGGTCTCCCTCCAGCGCCGGGTGCCCGGCGAACGCGCCCCGTGGCGATGGACCGGGGACGCCGTCGCCGACGCCGAGGGGCGGTTCGCGCTCGATGCGGCGCCGCTCGGCCCGCTGTCGATCGCGGTGCGGGCACCGGGCAGGCTCGGCGTGAACGACCGCGTCGCCGAGCATCGCGCGGGAGAGGAGCTCGTGCTGACGATCGGTGGGGCGCCGGGGGCCGTGGTCGTCGGCACGGTCACGAACGCCGCCGGAGTGCCCGTCGCGGACGCGGCCGTGCTCGTGTTCACGCGGGTCGATGGCGGGGCGAACGAGACGTTGAATGCGGCGGCCCGCACCGGCGCCGACGGCACCTACCGGGTCGACGGGCTCGCGGCCTGCGTGCTCGTAAGCCTTCTCGTGGACGCCGAGGGCTACGCCCCGGTCTCCATCCTCCGCAACACGCCCCTCGCCGCCGGCGCGAAGGATCGCTTCGACGTGCGTCTCCATCGCGGGGCGACGCTCGAAGGCCGCGTGATGGCCGAGGACGGCTCTCCCATCGAGGGCGCCAGCGTCTCGCTCCGCCACCCCGACCTGGAGCCGCAACCTCCCACCCGCGTCGCCCGAAGCGACGCGGACGGGCGCTTCCACCTCGACGCCGTCGCTCTGGGAACCGCCGAGTGGCGCGTGCGAGCGCCCGGGTGGTTCGACCCGGTGGCCGCGGCGACGCAGCCCCGCCCGGACCGGCTCTGGGAGAAGCCTTGGCGCGGCCTGCGCTTCGACACGGACGGCGAGAGGCGGACGCTCGAGGTCCGGATGCGTCGCGGCATGACGGTGACGGGCCGCGTCGTGGACGGCGCGGGACAGCCGGTGTCCGCGGCGCGCGTCGAGGCGGTGATCCCGCCGGGACCCGGTGCCGATGGCGCGGGAGAGACTCGGTCGAGCACGTCGGGGCCCGACGGCCGGTTCGCCGTGGACGGGGTCACGCCGGGCGTGGGAGCCCTGCTGCGCGCCGCCACCCCGCGAGCCAGGACGGCTGCCGATGCGCGGATCCCCGACGGAGCCGGTCCGCACGAGGTCGAGCTGGTCCTGGTCGCGACGGGCCGCATCACGGGTCGCGTCGTGGACGAGCGCGGCGAGGGCATCGCGAGAGTTCGCGTGGGGCGCGACGGCGATTCGGGGCCGTACACGGACGAGGGGGGACGCTTCCGCCTGTCCGACGTCCCGGCCGGACCGCACGAGGTGCACGTGGTGGACGGACAATCGCGTCCGCGGGGGGAACGCATCGCGGTCACCGTGCCGTCCGAAGGGGAGGTCCCACCGGTCGAGATTCGGATCGTCGATGCGGCGCGCCTCCGCGGAATCGTCGTGACCGAGGCCGGCGTACCCGTCGTCCAGACGTTGCTCAGCGCCGTTCCGGTGGGCTCGTTCCCGGACCTGTGGACCACGATCACGGACGCCGCCGGCACGTTCGAGTTCCTCGGGATGGCGCCGGGCCCGTACCGGATCCAGCTCGACGCAATGCAGGAGCCGGTCACCGTGAACGCCGGAACCCTCGACCTCCGGCTGGTCCGCAAGGCCGACCCGGGCCTCCGGCTCACCGGAACGATCGTCGATCCCGACGGGCGTCCCGTGCCCGCAGCCATCGTCGCCGTGGGCATCCCGAATGGTCGGGGCCTCGACTGGCACAGCCATCCGGCGGGTGGCGGGCGCTTCGACTTCGCCGTGCCGAGCAACGACGCCCGTCTCACCGTGGAGGTCTTCGACGCCACCGACGAGGCGGGAAGGCGCCTGCCCCTCCGACCGTGGCGCGGCGAGGACCTCGACGGACGCGCGCCGCTCTCGATCCGTCTCGATGCGGGACGCCGCCTGGCGGGGCGCATCCTCGACGCGAAGGGCCAGGCAGCGGAAGGGGTGGACCTTCGGGTCGTGTCGCAGGGAACGGGCGCCGAGCCGCGATCCTTCATGGTGTCCACGCCCACGACGCGGACCGACAGCGAAGGGCGCTTCCTGTTCGAAGGGCTCCTCGAGGGCGCGATCGTGCTGGCGGTCGAGACCGGGGCAGGACGACCGGCGATCCCGGATGTGATCGTTGCTGAGGGGGAGATCAAGGTCGAGATCCACCTCCCGGCGCCTGCGGCGGTCTCCGGTCGGGTGCTCGACGACCAGGGCCGCCCTCTCGTCGGCGTCGTGGTGCATGCCGACACCGAGCACCGCTACCCGGGGCGGTGGAGCGCGACGACCGACGCGGAGGGGCGCTTCCGGATGGAGAACCTCCCGGCATCGGCGGCCACGATCCGCGTGTGGCTCCCGACCCCGCCGGGGCGGGGCACCGACTGGCCGTGGCTCGCGGACCATGCGGTCGAGACGAAGCCCGGCGCGAAGGACGTCGTCGTGAAGCTCGAACGCGGCGTCTTCGTCGAAGGCACCCTCCTCGACGAGCAGGACCGACCGGCCGCGGGAAGGGTCCTCGCCCTGTGGGACCCACCGGATGGGGCTCCGGCGATGGATCCGGGCATGCGAACGATCTCCGGCTCCTGGCCCGCGGATTCGAAGACCGGCCGTTTCGCGGCGGGTCCGGTTCGACCGGGCGTGCTCCGCTTGATGGGCGAGGGTATCCCGGGATCGAAGACCGAGAGCGACGTGGTCCCCATCGCCGCTCCGTCGAGGGACGTGCGGATCGTGCTTCGACCCGAGCCTCCCGCCGTTCCGCGCTGAGCACATCTCGCGGATCGACGCCGGGCGGGGGCTCGGTCGTGGTCGAAGCGGGCGCGACCGGCGTCGCGCTGGTCAGCCGCCGCTGACCTTGTGCGCCACGGGACCGCCGAGGTCGGCGACGATCTTCGCCGCCACGCGGAGGCCGTTCGCGTACAGCGTGAACGTGTACGGCACGCTGCCCCCCGTGGGCATGAAGCTGCCGTCGGTGACGAACAGGTTCGAGGCCTCGTGCGCGCGGCAGTCGCGGTCGAGGACCGACTTCGTGGGGTCGTTCCCGAAGCGGCAGCCGCCGGCCACGAGGTTCGTCGACGGCCCGCCCCAGGCGTACGAGCGGATGTTGCTCGCCCCCATCTTGCGCACGATGTCGTCGCCGCGGGCCGCGAGGAACTGGGTGACCTCGACGTGGCTCGGATGCTCGCCGAACCGCACGCGCGAGACGGGAACGCCCCACTTGTCGCGCAGGGCAGGGTCGAGGGAGATCCGGCTGTCGGCCGTGGGCATCCAGTCGCAGAACGTCTCGAACCGCAGGTGCTGCGCCCCCTGGTGCCAGCGGGCGAGCTTCTGCTGGAGCGCGCGCCCCCACAGCGGGCCCGGGGCTTCGACGCCGTCCCACTTCGCCGCCTGGAGCGCCGTCCGGATCGGATTCGGATGCGAGAGCATGAAGTCGACCGCGCCGCCCTTGCGGAGCTTGCCCGTCCGCGGGTCGGCGTAGTCGTACCAGTCGTGGAACGTGCGGTTGACGAACGCGCCCCGTGCCCGCAGCGAGTCGGCCGTCATCTCGTCGTTGCCGGCGTAGGGCACGTCGGCCATGCCGATGCCCGTGGGCGACGACAGGACGTACCGCCCCACGAGCCCCGTGCCGTTGCAGAGCCCGTTGGGGTGCTTGGGCCCCGGCGAGAGCAGGAGGAGCCGCACGGTCTCGATGGGCTGGCACGCGACGACGAACACGCGGGCCGTGACGCGCCCCGCGCGCCCCTCGCGGTCGACCGTGTGGAGCGCGACGACGCGGCCGCTGGCGTCGGTCTCGAGGCGCCGCCCCGTGGTGCCCGCGCGCACCTCGCAGTGGCCGGTGGCCACCGCGGGATCGATGAACCCGACGCGCGAGCTGCCCTTCGCGCCCGTCGCGCATCCGTAGCTGCCGCAGTGGCCCGAGTACGAGCATCCCTGCCGCGTGCCGCGCTCCTCGGGGAGGATCGCCCGGGGCAGCGGGAGCGGATGGAGTCCCATCTCCTTGCCCGCGCGGTCGAGCCACTCGGCGAGCAGATGCTCGCACGTGGGCTCGAACGGGAAGTCGGGCGTGGAGCGGGGCTCCGCACGCGGGTGCGCGACCACGCGGCCCGAGACCCCCACCTTCTTCTCGACGAGGTCGTACCAGGGCTCGAGGTCGTCGTAGGTGATGGGCCAGTCCACGACGTCGGCGCCCGCGACGGGGCCGTACTTCGA
>JAYTCP010000544.1:0-6235 GCA_043736435.1 Planctomycetia bacterium
GCGCGCGCTGCTCGTCGCCCGCGACGCGGCCGCCCGCGGCGAGCGCAAGGCGGCCACGCTCGAGCGCCTCGCCCGGGCGAGCTTCGCGTCGACGCCGGGGATCGAGGTCTCCTACGTGGGGGTGGTCGACCCGGACACCTTCGCCACGATGGAGCTGCTTAACGAGCACCCCGCGCTGATGGTCGTGGCGGCCCAGGTCGGCTCGACGCGCCTCATCGACAACGAGTGGATGACGATCGGCACGTCGATCGAGGCGGCGCCGTGAGGGTCCGCCGTCGTCTCCTCCCGCTCGTAGGGGTCGTCCTCGTCGTCCCGGCGGCGTTCGCCGACGACGGCGGCTGCCGCGAGCGCTTCCTGCGGGACGGCGACGCAGCCGCGCTGGCCGGGCGGCTCCTCTCGAGCGCGGACCCCGTCGATCGCGCCGAGGCGGTGCTCGCCCGCCTCGCCGCCGATCCCGCCGCCCGGCTCGGCGACGCGCCCGCCGAGCGGGGACCGATCGCGGTGGCGGTGGATGCCCTGCGGGCCGTCGACCTCCCGGCCGCGCGCCGCGCGCTCAGCGACCCGGCGTACGCCGCCGCGACCGCCGCGCCGACGTGGCGCGTCGCGGGCGCCTGGCTGTCCGCGCTCGTCCTCGCGCGCGGGGGCCGGGACGAGGACGCCGCGCGCCGCGTCCTCGAGGCCGGAGGGCCCGCCACGGTCGGGGGGACGTTCCCGATCGCGTTGCTCGGAGCGGCGTTGCCGCGGGACGACCGCGAGATCCTCTCGGGCATCCTCCGGCTGGCCGTGGTGCGGTCCTCGGGCGCGGGGCGCTTCGAGCCCGTCGCCGCCATCGCCGCAGGGGCCGTCGCGTTCGACGTCGCCGGGGGCGCCCGCACCCTGGCCGTCGCGGCGCGCGCGCTCCGACGGGGCGGGAGGCTGCCCGAGGCGCACGCGCTCCTGTTCGGGCCGGCCGCGGCCCGCGCGGTCTCGGTGCGCCCGAGCCTCCGCCTCGAGCGGGCGATCGACGAGTGGCGCCGCGGCAATCCGGCCGCCGCGCGTCTCGAGGCGGGCTCGGTCGCCGCGCCGTCGGAGTGGACGTGGGCGCACGAGGCGCTCTCGAAGGCCCAGGCGGCGAGCCCGGTGCTGCCGGCGCCGGCGCTCGCGCTCGCCGAGCGCGAGACCGACCCGGACGCATCGGCGCTGTCCCGCCTCGTCACCACCCTCGGCCACCCCACGAAGGCCGAGGACGTGGCGGCCCGCGCGGCGGCCCGCGGCACGACCGCGGCGGACCCGCTCTTCCTGCGGGGCTACCTCGACGGCCTCGGGCTCCCCTGGGTCGAGTCCGCGGGCGATCCGTCGGTGCTCGCGGAGGCGGCCGCGAAGGGCCTCCCCGCGCTCCTCTGGCGGCCCCGGCGCGCCGTGGACCGGTTCCTCGACCATCCCGTGCTCGTGCGCGGGCACGACCTCCCGACCGATCTCCTCGTCGTCGACGAGCCGGACCCGACCGCCCTCGACGTGATCCCGCTCGAGGCCGTGCGCAAGGCGCGCGTCCTCGTCGCGGCCCCGCGGTCGCGCGCGGCCGAGCTCGCGCCGTGGCGCGCCCGGCCCTCGGGACGGCTGGGGACGCTCCTCGCCGACGCGATCGCCGCCCTGCTCTCGCCCGCGCCCGAGCGGGCCGCGGAGCTCCTGTCGGCGGGGGCCGCCGAGACGGGCTCCTCCCCCGTGCTCGACGCCTACCTCGGTTACGCGACCTACGTGCCCGCGCTCGCGCACAAGGACACGGCGCGCCTCGCCGAGGCCGGGAACGTGCTCCGTCGCGCGGGGCTCTCCGCGCCGCCGACGGCGCTCGAGTGCTTCGTGCGCGCGGAAGGCGCGCTGGGGACCGGGGCGGCCGAGACCGCCGCGGACGAGCTCCTCGCCGCCGTGCGGCTCGAGGGCTCCCAGGCCTGGATCCACGCCACGCGCTTCGTCATCCTCGAGAGCGCCCGCCGTCACGCCGAGGCGCTCGAGGCGCTCGCCGCCGCGCGCGAGGCCGATCCGCTCGACGTGAAGACGCTCTACTTCCGCGGCGGCGTCCGACGCCTCCTGGGCGACGCGCCCGGCGCGCGCGCCGACTTCGTCCGCGTGCTCGACCGGCGGCCCGACACCGTCTCCGCCGCCGAGGATCTCGTGAACATGCTCCTCGACGCGGGGGACCTGATCCGGGCCCACGGCGTCGTGCGTGCGCTCGCCGAGGCCGATCCGGTCGCGGCGTCGACCCGACGCGTCCACCAGCTCCGCCAGCGCGTGGAGGTGCGGCTCGTGCGGCGCGCCCGCACGGCCGCCGACCTCATGCCCCTCGCGTCGAGCCCCGAGGCCGATACCCGGCGCGAGGTCGCGTGGACGGCGTCCTCCCTCGAGACCGCCGAGGCGGAGGCCCTGCTCCGTTCGCTGCTGCTCGACGCCGAGGAAGCCGTGCGCCGGCGCGCCGCGCAGGCCTACCAGCGCCCCTGGCTCGTCGATCGCGCCGTCGCCGACCCCGGCCTCCTCGGGTTCCTCACGACGCGCATCGCGGGCGATCCGGCGCCCACGGTGCGCGAGGCCCTCGTGCAGGCGCTCGCGCGCGTCGAGGTCGTCACCGCGGAGACCGCGCTGATCGCACGGCTCGCCGGCTCCGCCCGCGACGAGAACGTCGGCGTCCGGATCGCGGTCGCCGAGGTGCTGCTCGGCCGCGAGGGCGCCGCCGTGCGGCGGGGCCTCGTGGACGCTCTCGAGGACCCGGAGGCGGTCGTCCGCGGGGCGGCCCTGCGCGCCCTGCAGCGGCTCGCCGGCGCGTCCCACGGCTTCGACCCGGCCGGCGACCCGGCGCGCCGCGCCGCGGCCGTCGTCGCCTGGCGCGCGTGGCTCGCCTCCGGCGGGCGCTGATCGTCGCCGGGCCGGCACCGGCGGGCAGGATCGACGGAGCCCGGGGGGAGGGGTACATTCCGCCGTCCATGCTCCGCAACATGCTCCGTTCCAAGATCCACCGGGCCCACGTGACCGAGGCCGACCTCAACTACGTCGGCAGCGTCACGATGGACAAGAACCTCCTGGAGGCGGCGGGGCTGCTCGAGTACGAGAAGGTCCTCGTCGTGAACGTGAACAACGGCGAGCGCTTCGAGACCTACACGCTCGAGGGCAAGCGGGGGTCGGGCATCGTCTGCATGAACGGCGCGTGCGCGCGCCTCGTGCACGTGGGCGACGTGGTCCTCATCATGTCGTTCACCTGGGTCGACGACGCCGAGGCGAAGGCCCTCGAGCCCACGCTCGTCTTCGTGGACGAGAGGAACCGGGTCGTGCCCGCCCCGAAGGCGTGATCGCCTCGGGGCTCGCGCCCGCGAAGCTCAACCTCTACCTCGAGGTGGTCGGGAAGCGCCCCGACGGGTACCACGACCTCTCGACGCTCTTCCAGACCGTGAATTGGGGCGACGACGTCACGGTCGAGCGCACGGCGACGCTGGGCGTCACCTGCGCCGTCGAGGGCGCCGACGACCTGCCCACGGACGATCGGAATCTCGCGGTGCGGGCCGCGTCCGCGTGGCTGGGGGCCACGGGCGCCGCGGGCGGCCTGCGCATCCTCCTGCGCAAGCGCATCCCGATCGGCGGTGGCCTCGGAGGCGGATCCAGCGACGCTGCGACGGTGCTCCGGATGCTCGACCGGCTGACCGACGAGGAGCGGACGGCGCAGGGAATCGGGGGGGCGCGGGGGGCCGGTGGCGTTCCCCCGCGGGTCCTCGGCGCCCGTGCATTCCTCGCGATGGCGGGAGCCCTCGGCGCGGACGTGCCCTTCCTGCTCGGGGGCGGGACGGCGACGGCGACGGGCCGGGGCGACGTGATCCATCCCGAGCCGGAGGCCTCGCCCGTGGAGTTCGTCCTGGTGATGCCGCCGTTCGGCACGGAGACGGCCAAGGTGTTCGCCCGCTGCGCCGAGCGGCTGAGGCGGGCTCCCGCTGGCGGGCTTGCGCGGGCGCGCGAGGCACTCGCGTCCGGCGTGCCCGAGGCGATCCGCGCCGCGCACCACAACGACCTGGCCGAGGCGGCGATGCGGGCCTACCCCGAGCTGCTGCGCTTCACGAGCCGGTGCGAGCGGGCGCTCGGCCGGGCACCCTGCATGACGGGGTCGGGCAGCACGCTGTTCGACGTTCCCGATCCGGGCGAGGCACGCGACGTCGTCGCGCGCCTCCGCGACCTGCCGGGTCGCCGCGAGGTCGTGCGCACGGGGACGATCGAGGACTGACGCGCGCGGCGGGACCGCCCCCCGACCTCCCGGCATCGGCCGCCACCCGAATCCCTTGAGGCGCGGTTCCCGCGGGCCCGTACCCTGCGTCCATGTCCCCCGAGGGCCCCGCGAGCGAGCCGAGACCGGCGCCTCCGCGCGTCGCGGCCCTCCACGTCCTGATCGCGGCCCCCGCGGAAGGCGCGGGCGTGGCGTTCGACGATCCCGAGCGCTACCTCTCCGCCGACCTGGTGGAGCTCCGTCTCGACCTGTTGCCGGAAGGCACCTCGCCGCGCGCGTTCGCGGCCAACGTCGGCGTGCCGGTGCTCGTCACGCTGCGCAGTCGTGCGGAGGGCGGTGCGTTCGACGGCACGCCGCGGGAGGCAGCGGCGCGGCTGCTGGCCGCGAGCGATGGGCTGCCGCCCGGCTCGTGGATCGACGCCGAGGCGCCCGTCCTCGCCACGGGCCTCCTCGCCGCGCTCGCCGCGCGCGGCATCCCCTGTCTCGCGTCGCAGCATGGGGGCGGATCCGTGGATCTGCCCTCGCACGGCGTGGCCGCGTGGAAGGTGGCGCGCGCGGTGACGGACGGCCCGTCGCTCGTCGCGGCGCTCGGGGAGGCGCGCGTGCTCGCGGCCGGGTCCGCGCGGGGCGAGCACCCGCCCGCGTTCGTCGTGACGACGGGGCCGCTCGGGGTGGGGGCGCGCGTCGTCACGGCGGCGATCGCGTGCGACGCGGGTGTCGTCCCATTCGTGTACGGGCTGCCCGACGACGCGGATCCGGCCTTCGCCGCGCGGCTGCCCCACGTGCCGAGGCTGTCCCTGCTGCGCGACGAGCTGCGACTGGGAGAAGTGACGGGCGACGCCCGGCTCTTCGGCCTCGTGGGACGGCCGCCGTCGAGGAGCCCGTCGCCGCTCCTTCACAATGCCGCGTTTCGCCAGCTGGGCATCGACGCGGTATACCTTCCCGAGGTCGACCTCGACGCGGAGGGCGCCCTGGCGCTGCCCTACGACGGGTGGAGCGTGACGACGCCGCTCAAGGAGGCGATGGCGGCGCGGTGCGACGAGCTCGACGACCTCGCGCGTCGCGCGGGTGCGGTGAACACCGTGGTGCGGCGGTCGGGTGGCCGGTTCGCGGGCACCAACACGGATGCGGTCGCCGTGGCCGCGCTGTCGGTCCTCCCGACGGGAGACACCGCCGCGGACGGGGCTCGAACCGGAGCGGCACGGGGAGCGGCCGTCGTGCTCGGTGGAGGTGGATTCGCCCGTGCGGCGGCCGTGGGGCTGTCGGTGGCGGGGTTCGTGCCCCGGATCATCGGCAGCGCGCGCGCGCGTGCGGCGGCCCAGGCGGTGGGGGCGGAGTACGCCGGGCCCGGCCTCGTCGTGCGGGGGGACGAAGCTCTCGTCGTGAACGCGACACCCGTCGGAGCGGACGGCATGTTGCCGCCCGCATTCCTGGCCTATGTGGCCGCCCTCCCGCCCGGGAGCGCGGTCCTCGACGGGCCGTACGGGCGCAACGGGGCGGCGGGCGCCTTCGCGCAGGCGGCACGCGCACGTGGGCTTGCAGCGGTAGAGGGACACGATCTGCTCGGGATGCAGGCCTGGGTCCAGGATCGCGTCTTCACCGGGCGGAAGGACTTCACGCAGGTCACCCTCGAGCTCGCGTTGCGCGTGCGCGAGAGCCTCGTCCTCGTGGGGCCCCGCGCCGCGGGGAAGACCAGCGTCGGCCGCGCGGTCGCGGCGCGGCTCGGGCGTCCGTTCGTGGACACGGACGATGAGATCGCGCGACGCGAGGGAAGGCCGGCCGGTGACGTGTTGAGTGCGCTGGGCGAGCCGGCCTTCCGCGATCTCGAGGAGCGCGAGGTCGCGCGGGCGCTCGCGCGTCGCGGGACCGTGATCGCACTCGGGGGCGGTGCGCTCGAACGCGAGGCCTCGGTCGCGCGGTTACAGCGTTCGGGCGCGTTCGTGGTCCGTTCGTTCGTGTCCCCTCCGGAGGCGGTGCGTCGCATGCGGGGCGACCTCACCC
>JAYTCP010000545.1:0-2102 GCA_043736435.1 Planctomycetia bacterium
TCGCTCGTGCCGCCCCCGGGCTCGACGGCGCTGATGAGGCCGGGGAAGCGCACCCCGCGGAAGTCGAGGCCCCACTTCACCGCGTAGTACTCGCCCAGGAGCTCGCCCGCGACCTTCGTGAGGCCGTACATCGTCGTCGGGCGCATGGAGACGTCGTTGCCGACGGGCTGCTCGAGGCCGGGCCCGAACGCCGCGATCGTGCTCGCGTACACGACCTGGCGCACCCCGAACAGCCGCGACGCCTCGAGCACGTGGCGCGTGCCGTCCATGTTCACGCGCCACGCGCGGAACGGGATGCGCTCGCCGGTGGCCGAGAGGATCGCCGCGAGGTGGAAGATCACCTCGGGCTTGGCCGCCTTCACCGCGTCGTAGACCTCGGCCTCGACCGTCAAGTCCCCCTGGTGCCAGGTGACGCCCTTCGTCAGGGGGACGGGGGCCTTGACGAGATCGAAGCAGGCGATCTCGTCGCCGCGGGCGAGGAGGAGGGGAAGGAGATCGGTGCCGACCTGGCCCGCCGCGCCCGTGATCAGGATCCGCATGCGTCGACGCGCCTCCGCCCGAGGACTCGGGAAACCCCGATGATCGCCCTCGCGCGCGGCGAGGGGAGGACTTTCCCGACCGAAGGGCGCGGACCGGGCGCCCCGTCCGGCCGGGCGGTCGCACGGGAGGGCCCCGTATACTCCGGCCTCCAACACCAAGGGCAGGCCATGCCGCAAGGGATCGCGAAGGACGCCGCCGTGAAGACCGTGCTCTCGCTCGTCCGGGCGACGGGGCAGGGGCACCTGGGGAACTACCTCGGGGCCTACCGGCAGATGGCCGAGCTCTCCGCGCGGGACGACCGGCGCTGCTTCTTCGGCGTCGCCGACCTCCACACGCTGACGACGAACCCGAATCCGTCCGACATCCGCCGCTACGCGCCGGGGATCGTCCTCGACATCCTGGCGTCGGGGGTCGACCCGAAGCGCGCCATCGTCTTCATGCAGTCGAGCGTTCCCGAGACGTCCGAGCTGTTCTGGATCCTCGCCTGCATCATGCCCCTCGGGCTGCTCCAGCGGGCGGTCACCTTCAAGGACAAGAGCGAGAAGCAGCCGGAGAACGTGAACGCGGGCCTGCTCGCCTACCCGGTGCTGATGGCCGCCGACATCCTCGGGCCGCGCGCGCACTACGTGCCCGTCGGCGAGGACCAGTACCAGCACCTCGAGATGGCGCGCGAGCTCGCGAACAAGTTCAACCGGATGTTCTGCCCGGACGACCCGCTGTTCCCCGAGCCCCAGGCCGTCGCCAAGGTGCCGATCCGCGTCCCGGGCCTCGACGGCACCGGGAAGATGGGCAAGTCCGAGGGCAACGCCCTCTACCTGTCCGACGGCGGCGACGCGATGTGGGAGAAGCTCCGCCCCGCCATGACCGACCCGGCGCGGAAGCGGCGGCAGGACCCCGGCACGCCCGAGAACTGCAACATCTACACGATCCACGAGTACGTCTCGCCGCCCGAGACCCTCTCCTGGGCGGCCGAGGGCTGCCGCGCGGCGAGCATCGGCTGCGTCGACTGCAAGAAGCGCCTCCACGGGCACCTCTCGGACCTCCTCGGCCCCGTCCAGGAGCGTCGCCGCGAGCTCGCCCGCAACGCGAACCTCGTCGGGGACGTGCTCTCCGACGGCACCAAGCGCGCGCGCGAGGCGATCCGCGAGACCGTCGAGCGCGCGAAGGACCTGGTCGGGATCGTCTGGCGGTGACCCCATGAGCCTGCACCCCGGCTTTCCCTCGCGCTCGCCCCGCTACGACGCCGAGGCTCGCCGCGTGGACGGGTCGTGGCTCCTCTACAGCGAGTACATCAACGTCGAGGCGATCCTCTCCGCGCAGCGGATCCCGGAGGACGTGCCCAAGGGGCGCACGCGCGCCGAGTGGCCGACGTGGCCCGAGATCGAGGCGCCCGAGGGAGGCCACCGCTCCTGGAGCCCCGGCGACCCCTGGCCGAAGGCGTGGCCGCACGACGAGCACCTGTTCATCGTCACGCACCAGGCGTTCGAGCTCTGGTTCAAGCAGGCGCTGCTCGACCTCGACGACGTGATGGACGAGGCCGCCGCCGTGGGCGAGCGGTACGG
>JAYTCP010000546.1:0-1760 GCA_043736435.1 Planctomycetia bacterium
TCGCCGTCACGGCCGACCTGCCCGCCGTCACCTCGGTCTCTCCGGCCGTCGTCGGCGTGCCCGCGGTGGTCGAGCTCACGGTCGAGGGCAAGCGGCTGGTCGAGCGCAACGGCAAGCCTCCCCGGATCCGCATCACGCGGCTCGAGGCCGGCGCCGCCCTGCTTCCCCAGGTGATCTCGGCGACGCCGAGCACCGTCAAGGTGCGGCTGACGACGCCGGGCGGGTCCCCTGCCGGGCCCCACGTCCTCGTGCTCGAGACGGACGAGGGGGTCTCCGCCGGCGTGTTCGCGGTGGTGGCGGTCGCGCCCCCGCGCATCGGGACCCTGACGCCGGCCGAGGGGGCCCGCGGGGGCGCCGTCATCGTGTCCGTCCGCGGGACCGGACTCGCCGGCGTGGGCAAGGTCGTGTTCGTCGGCGCCGGGGTTACCGGCGACGTGCTCCCGGGCGGCACCGACCGCGAGCTGGCGATCCGGGTCGTCGTGGCGGCGGACGCGGCCACCGGGCCGGGGGCATTGTTCCTCCACGGTCCGGGGGGGCAGAGCGACCCGGGCAGCCCGACCTTCACGGTCCGCTAGCCCCCGATCCGAACGGACTTCGGTCCCGCACTCGGATGCCCCACGGGCACGCATCCGAGGCTATTCTCCCCGCGGGGGTACGGAGGCCTTCGTGCGTCGATCAAACCTGAGCCAGTCCCTGGTCCGCGCCTGCGGGCTCGCCGTCTGCGTCACCCTGGCCGTCGCCTGCGGCGGCGGGGGGGCCGGTGAAGCGGCTTCGGGCGGGTACGGCCTGACCAACCTCGCGAGCGTGATGCCCAGCGCGGAGCTCGCGGCGTCGACCTCCGGCTCCGGGCAGTTCGCCGCCGACTTCCTGCGTCGGACGAGCTTCACGAACCTGGTCATCGAGATCGACTACCCCGCCGGGAAGCCCCCGGCGGCCGGCGTCGCGCAACTCCTCGAGGAGCGTCTCGCCGAGCGGTGCGACAAGCCGGGCGGGGTGACGGTCGTGGTGGACGACGCGATCCCTCCCGCGGAGATCCCCTCGATCCTCGGCGTGGCCGACCTCGACGAGATCGAGGCCGCCCACCGCGACATGTATGCGGACGTGACCAGCCAGACGGCGGTGATGTACGTCCTCTACGTCACGGGGAAGAGCGACCTCGACGGGTCCACCACCCAGGTGGTCGGGCTGTCCTACCACGGCAGCAGCATCGCGCTCTTCCTCGAGGCCGCCGACCAGGGCAACAACCCCCTCGTCACCACGGCCGAGGTGCAGGGGGCGACGCTGGTCCACGAGATGGGGCACCAGCTGGGACTCGTGAACGCGGGCGTGCCCATGGTCACGCCGCACGCCGACTCCTTGCACGGCGCCCACGACATCGAGCGGTCCTGCATCATGTACTGGCTGATCAGCGTGCCGATCGGCGCACCGAACCTCTCGGACCCGGGGTTCGCGCAGTTCGACCCGAACTGCGTCGCCGACCTCGAGGCGGCGGGAGGGCTCGGGCCCCTGCCCGCCCGGATCGCCACGCAGACGCTGGACGAGCCGTCGGAGGGTGTGGTGGTCGGGACCTGCGGGAGCTGCCTGGGCTGCGTCCGCACCGTCGTCCCGGCCCGGCGTTGACCCGCGCGGCGACGGCATCCCCCCCGGGCGGGCTGCGCGGGCATCGCGGCACCTCCGGACGCGCGGTACCCTCCCCAGCCCTCTCCGTCTCCCGCTCGGCTCGGGGGGGACCCCCCCGATCCCCCGTTCGCACCCGGAAC
>JAYTCP010000547.1:0-1640 GCA_043736435.1 Planctomycetia bacterium
GGGCCCCACCGGGTGCTCCGCGCCATCCGCACCGACGACGTTGGAGCTCGAGCCCAACAGAGAGTCGATGCGGCGCCAGCCGTCCGCCGTCGCGACGAGCGTGTCGCCCGTCACGCACGGGTTCGACGCGTTGATGCGGCCGTCGGCCGGGCACGTGTGCCACTCGTTGATCGTCGTGTCGAACTGGACGCCCGGGTCGGCGCAGGCCCACGCGGAGTAGGCCACCTTGTCCCAGAGCGCCTTCGCCTTGATCGTCTTCGCGACCGACTTGTCGGTGCGGCGGACGAGCTGCCAGTCGCGGTCCTCCTCGACGGCGCGGAGGAAGTCGTTCGTGACGCGGATCGAGTTGTTCGAGTTCTGGCCCGAGACCGTGAGGTACGACTCGCCGTCCCAGTCGAGGTCGTAGACCGGGACCTCGATGGAGGTGAAGCCCTGCTCCGCGAGCGCGATCACGCGCAGCGTGTAGTTCATCGGCACCGAGTTGCGGCGGGCCTCGGCCACGGCCGCCGCCAGGTGCGGGTTCTTCACGCGGTCGTAGCGGACCGCCGCGTCGACGCCGTCCGCGCGCGTCGCCTTCATGACGCCGGTGAGCGCCCTCGACAGCATCTTGCTGCCCGCGACCAGGGCCGCGACCTTCTGCTCCTCCATCACCTTCCAGTCGACGAAGGTCTCGATGTCGGGGTGGTCCACGTCGAGGCAGACCATCTTCGCGGCGCGCCGGGTCGTGCCGCCCGACTTGATCGCGCCCGCGGCGCGGTCGCCGATCTTCAAGAACGACATGAGGCCCGACGAGCGGCCGCCGCCCGAGAGCGGCTCGTTCTCGCCGCGCAGGCGGGAGAAGTTGGTGCCCGTGCCGGAGCCGTACTTGAAGAGGCGCGCCTCGCGGACCCAGAGGTCCATGATGCCGCCCTCGTTCACGAGGTCGTCCGAGACGCTCTGGATGAAGCACGCGTGGGGCTGCGGGCGCTCGTAGGCCGAGGTCGAGGGCTTGACCTGGCCGGTCTTCGGGTCGACGTAGAGGTGGCCCTGCGAGGGGCCATCGATGCCGTAGGCGAAGTGGAGGCCCGTGTTGAACCACTGGGGGCTGTTCGGCGCGCCGCGCTGCTCGGCGAGCATGTGGCACATCTCGTCGTAGAACGCCTGCGCGTCCTCCTTCGAGTCGAAGTAGCCGTGGCTCTCCCCCCAGAACCGCCAGCAGCCGGCGAGGCGGTGGAACACCTGCCGCGCGTCGCGCTCGGCGCCGAGGACGGGCTTGCCGTCCTTCAGGAGGGGCTTGCCGTCGGGGCCGAGCCCCTTCGGATCAGATTGGGGAATCCCCTTCCGGCGGAAGTACTTCTGCGCGAGGACGTCCACCGCGACGCTCGACCAGGTCGAGGGCACGGTGACCCCCTCCTGGCGGAACACGACGGTCCCGTCGGGGTTGCGGATCTCGGACGTCCGTGGGGCGAACTCGATCCCTGCGTACGGATCCTGGCCGGCGACGGTGAAGCGACGGGAAACCTTCATGACGACCTCATTTGCGACGCGCCACCCGCAGGTGGCGACGGGGACCTCGGACGGTCCGGACCCCGACCCTTGCTTCGAACGGAACGACGCGAACACGACGGAGCGCGGCCGCGACGGAGTCGACGCGCAGCCCG
>JAYTCP010000548.1:0-3991 GCA_043736435.1 Planctomycetia bacterium
GGTAGGATCCCGGCGGCGACCGACCGGGAGTAACGTCTTGTCCACGCGGGGCTCTTGATGACGCCGGACGCGACTCGCGAGGAGCGGGATCGGGCGTACGCCGAGGGCCGGGCCGCCTATCCGGGGGTCGAGTTCGCGCCGGAGGTCTTCGAGCGAGCGTGGGACCGGCTGGCGTCCGCGCGCCTGCTGCGGGGCCATCCCCTCTCCGCGGGCGACCTCTTCCTCGCCAGCGCCTGCGATGCAGGGGCCCCCAGGGCCTGGGAGACGTTCTCCCTCGAGTACCTCCCGCGCCTGCGCGGCCTCCTGCGCAAGCACGGTGCGACCGAGACGGAGGCCGGCGAGCTGCTCGGCGATCTTCCGGGCCTCCTGTGCGAGCGATCCCCGACCGACCCGGACCGCACCCGCATCGGCACGTACGACGGTTCGGGGCTTCTCATCTCCTGGCTGTCGATCTTCGCCCTGCGCACCGTCAACGGCCGCCGGCGCCCGCGTGGGGGGGCGATCGGTCGCACCGTCGAGGTGCCGATCGACGCCACCACCTGGCAGGGCGCGGCACCCACGCGCGCGCTCGGCGGCGAAGCGGTCGCGCGTTTTCAGAGCGCCATCGCCGGCGTCTGGACCACGCTCACGGCACGGGAGCGGCTGGCGTTCCTCTTGAAGCATCGGGACCACCTCTCCGGGCGCGAGATCGCGCGGGTGCTCTCCGTCGGAGAGCCCCGGGTGAGCCGCATCCTCTCCTCCGGTCTCGAGAAGATCCGCACGGCGGTCTCGCGCGGCCTCCCCGGTACGCCGCCGGGCTCTCGCACGCCGAACCGCGAGACGTGGATGGCTCTGACCGACGCCCTGGAACGTCACCTGGCAACCCTGCAGGCCCGTCCCCACGATCTAGGGGACGACCCCCATGGCTGACGACGACACCCTATCCCCCGGCGACGTAGCCGCGCTCGAGCTCCTCGCCGAAGGATTCGATGCGTCGGCTGCCGCTTCGGACGCGCCGTGCCCGGGGGAGAACGAGCTCGCTTCGTTCCTCGACGGGCCCGCGTTGGGCGAGCAGGGGGCCAGCGTCGAGGCGCACGTCGCCGCGTGCCCGAGCTGCCGACGGCTCGTGGCGTCCATTTCCTCGGTGGGGGGGCGGTAGAGGGGGGAGTTCCCGGACTCGGGGGACTCCTCGGAGGCCGGGGGGAAGGGCATCGGGAAGGGGGGGGCGCTGGGGGCCGAACCCGAGACCGTTGCCGACGGCACCTCGTTCGGGCCGTATCGGCTCGTGCGCCGCGTGGGCGGCGGCGGGATGGGCGTCGTCCACGAGGCGGTACACCGGCAGCGCGGCCGCAGGGAGGCGCTCAAGCGCATCCGGGAGGATCTCGGCGCCGACCCCGCGTTCGCCGCGCGCTTCGAGCGCGAGGTGCGCAGCCTCGCCCGCGTCGCGCACGACCACGTCGTCCCGCTCTACGACTCCGGGCGCGTGGGGGACGTCCTCTACTACACGATGGCGTTCCTTCCCGGGCCGTCGCTCGCCCGCCTGCTCGAGGAGGTGCGCGGCGTGGGCGAGATCGAGCCGGGCCGTGCGGCGCTCGGCGTCCTCGATCGCCACGGGATCGCGCCCGTGGCGAGTGCTGCGGGCACGCCGGCGGTCGCCTACGCCCGGCGTTTGGCGGGCGCGTTTGCCGGCGCGGCCGAGGCGCTCTACGCGCTCCACGCCGCGGGGGTGCTCCACCGCGACGTGAAGCCGGGCAACCTCGTCCTCGACGAGCGCCATCGCGTGGTCCTGACCGACTTCGGCCTCGCGCGGGAGGAGGCCTCGAGGCTGACGCAGGTGGGGGAGACCGTCGGCACGCCCGCGTACATGGCGCCCGAGCAGTTGCGCGCCGGCACGGCCGTGGACGGCCGGGCCGACGTGTACGGGCTCGGTGCGGCTCTCTACGAGGCGTGGACGCTCCACGCACCGCACGAAGGGCGCAGCGTCGCCGAGACCTTGGCGCTCGTGCTGCGCGGCGCGGTCCGGCCGGCCCGCGGCGTGAACCCCGGGCTCCCACGGTCAGCCGAGGCCATCCTCGCGCGCTGCCTCGCGGCGCGGCCGGACGATCGATACGCCGATGCTTCGGCCCTGGCGAGCGACCTGCGCGCGTTCTCGCGCGGGGAGCCGGTCGCGGCGCGGCCCCTGTCGCGCGCGGTGCGGCTGCTACGGCGCATCGCTCCCTGGCGGGCGCCCATCGCCGCCGCCGCCGTGCTGCTCGTCGGCCTCGGGGCCATCGTCCACTTCCAGCCGGCCCACGTGAGCGTGATCACGGTGCCCGTCGCAGACGTGTGGATCGACGGGGAGAGCGCGGGGCGCTCGCCCATCGCCGATCGGTCGGTGGCCGCCGGCGAGCATCGGATCGTCGCGCGGCTCGAGGGATTCGTGCCCTTCGATCGCACCGTGCCCCTCGGGCGCGGGGCGCGGTATGCGCTCGACGTCGCAATGCGGCCCATCGACCCCGCGGATCCCGTGGCGCTGCGGCGGCTCGCGGAAGCGCTGAAGGTGGAGCGGACCGAGGTGGACGTGAAGGGGCTGCGCGGGCCGCGGGATCCAAAGGACGGACCCCCGGCCCTCGTGCTGTGGCCGCGCGGCGCGCGGCGCGCCGCTCCGACGGAGATCGTGCTGTGGGCGGAGGTTCCCGCCCACGACGTGCGGCTCGTAATCGAACGGGTCGGCGCGGAGGGGAAGGCGGAACGCGTCCACGAGGAGACGATCGCGACCGTGTTCCAGCGGCAGCCGGCGGCGCTGTCCGGTCCGGTCGCCTCGCGCCTCGTGGGGGCCGGGAGCTATCGGGTCGTGCTTTCGGCCTCGGACGGGAAGGAATGGAGCGTCGCGTCGTTCTCGGTGGCGTCGGCGGACGCCGCGCGGGAGGCGGACACCTCGGTGGACCGGACCCTCGCCAGGCTGGACGCCGAGGACCCGGCGAAGGCGGTCCTGCGCGCCGACCTCTGGATCGGCCAGGGGCGATACGAGGAGGCCCTTGCGACGGCGATCGACTTGCGCGAACGACTGGGGGAACGTCGCGAAGTGGCGCGCCTCGCGATCGCGGCGCTCGAGGGGGCTGGGCTGAAGGGCAGCGCACCATGGGTGAGCTGGGCGGAGACTTGGACGAAGGACAACCGCTGAGCGAGGCAAGGAGGATCGGTGAAGCTTCCCCGCATCGTGCGAGGCGTGCTGGTCTCCGGGCTGCTCTACGGAGCGACCGGCGTCTCGGCAGGGGGTGATCTCTCCGAGCTGCCCGTGCCGAAGGCGCCTGCGGGATCGTCCGGTTCGGCGGACGATGCGCTCGCGGCCTTCAAGGCCAAGGACTCGAAGGCCCTCGAAGCCGTCTCCAAGGGCAAGTCGGACCCGTGGATCGTCGCGACGGTGCTCCTCGAGCGGGGGGAGGCGAAGGCGGCCGCCGCGTTCGCCACGGTGGCGCTCCGGCCGGAGACGCAGGCTCTCCCGGCCTTCGCAACGAAACACGTCGTGGGAGCGAAAGACGTCGCTCTTCGGGGCGCACTCCAGGCGGGGGCGGAGGCGCTGAAGGAGGAGAGGTTCGAGGACGCCGTCGCGATCTATGACCGGGTGCTGAAGGAGGCCAAGGCCATCGTGCGCATCCAGGCGTTCCACCAGCGGGCCCTCGCCCAGGGTCACCTGAAGCGCACTCGGGAGGCGGCGGAGGACTTCGCGCGCGCCGGATCGGAGGCGGAGGCTCTCGGGTGGATCCGGCGTGCGTCCGCGATGCTGGACGGCGAGGGCATGGCATGGCTAGAGCTCGGGGAGGACCGCAAGGCAGTCGCGGCCTTCGAGCGTGAGGTGGCCCTCGACGATCGGAGGCAGGCCCCGAAGGAGCTGGTGGTCAGCCTGTCGCACCTTGCGTCGGCCTGCGGCAGGCTCGGGGACACGAAGCGGGTCCTCGCGCTCCAGGAGCGTGCGATCCCTCTTGCGGAGGCTGCCGGCGACCACACCACGCTCGTGGTGTTGCTGAACAAC
>JAYTCP010000549.1:0-4028 GCA_043736435.1 Planctomycetia bacterium
GGTCAACACCGCGACCGAAGCAGCGGCCTTCACGAGCGGGTGCATCGATCGCGAGAAATGGCACATGCCGCTCGTTTCGACCACCTCGAATCCGCCCTGTCGCCGCGCATTCGCCCGGCCAGGACGGCCTACGGCGCCGCCGCACACTTGATCGCAGTTGCGCTCGTACCGGGCACTTGGTAGCTCCTTTCTCATCGTGCAAACCCGTGAAGCGATCGACCGGTCCATCAACGAGCTCTTCGACGCCGAGCGCAGCGTGCGCCGCCTCCACGACGAGCTCGCCGCGCTCCCCGCCGAGCCGCTGCTCGACGCCCTCACCGCCGCGCTCGCCGCCGCGCTCCCCATCTCCCGCGCCGTGGAGGCCAAGGAGGGCGGCGACGCGAAGGCGAAGGCCGAGGTCGCCTCGCAGCTCGCCGCCTTCGCGAAGGCGTGCGCGGACGCGGGCGCGAAGGCCGAAGCCGAGAAGGCCGTCGCTCGGGCGAAGTCGCTCGACGCCGCGGCGCCGGGCGTGAAGGAGGCGCAGGACGCCGTGGACGCGGTGCCCGAGGAGAAGGAGGGCGCCGCCGAGGCCGTCTCGGCCGCGCGCAAGGTCGCAGGCCCGAAGGTGGCGAAGGGCTACGACCAGCTCGCGGGCGCCTACGGCGATCCGAAGGACGCCCGGCGGGCCACGGCCGCGCTCGTAACGGCCCTTACCTGGGAGCCGAGCAAGCCCCGGATCGGGAAGGCCCAGAAGGGGATGGTCGCCGCCCTCGGTGGCAACCGTCCGGAGGACGCCGCGCGCCTCCACGCGGGCCTGTGCGCCGCCGACCCCGAGACGGCGGCCGCGGGCAAGTTCGACGGCCCCCTCATCGAGGCGGCCCAGAAGGAGCTCGTGCTGATCGGCAGCCCCACCCACGACCTGCTCGCCTACCTCTCGCTGCCGAAGGGCTGGCAGAAGGGGAAGACGTACCCCATCGTCGTGGGCGTCGACGGGGCGGGCAGCAACTTCCTCGGCTACGGCGGCGGCTGCCGCAGCGCGCGCGGCTCGCGCGCCGCGATCGTCCTCGCGCCGATCACGCTCTCGAACACGAACACACTCGACCCCGTCAAGTACCCCATGTACGGCAAGGCGGTCCTCGACGCCTTCGACGGGAAGCGGATGGAGTTCGACGGCCCCGGCGTCGACGCGATCCTCGCGATCCTCTCGAAGCGGTTCGGGGCCGACGAGAAGGTCTTCGTGACGGGCTTCTCCGGCGGCGGCAACTGGTGCTACTGGAAGCTGTTCATGGATCCCGCGCACGTGCGCGGCGCCGCGCCCGCGTGCGCCAACTTCGCCGCCCCCGGGTACGGCGTCTCGAACCCGCCCGGCGCGGGGGAGGGAGGCGGCCCGACGGTGAAGCTCATGACGGGCGCGCAGGACGAGCACCGGGACCACGTGTTCGGCGTGAAGCCCGGCATCGAGGGCCAGACGGATGCCGCGGAGTCAAGGCTCAAGGAGCTCGGCTACACGAAGGTGTCGCGCGTCCAGCTCCAGGCGGGCCACTCGCCCCTGCACGCCGAGGTCTGGAAGTTCGTCGACGAGGTGACGGGCGCGAAGTGAGGGAACGGCGCGGCGTCGGCTTGCGCGCGCCGGCGTGAGGGGAGCGGAGACAGATCAGAGGTAACGAGGGTCAGAGGCGCGGCGCCCGGAGCAAGCCGCTGCGCGATGCGCTCGGCGATGGGCCCGCGATCCGCTTCCGGGATGGGGCTCCGGGCTGCGCCTCCGGGATGAGCTTCCGAGATGGGCCTCCGGGATGTCTGGGATGGACCTCTGGGATGGGCGCAAGCGGGGCGCCCGATCCCGACCCAGCGACCGCGTTCCGTCGTAGGCCGCGGAAGCGGGGACGAGGACCGCGTGTCAGCAGACACGCCGACGAGTCCCCCGACGACGACGAGTCCTCGAGGAGGAGGAGGGCGGGTCAGGGCCGAGTCCTCGAGGCCCTCGCCCGCCGCGCACCCCGGCCCCGACGGCCGCGGTCGTACCGCTCACGAACGCGGGGGGCGGTCGCTGCCGAGTTGAACGCCAAATGGCGGAGAGGGAGGGATTTGAACCCCCGATGCCCTTGCGAGCATACCGGTTTTCGAAACCGGCGCATTCGGCCACTCTGCCACCTCTCCGCGAGGTCAGCCGGCGAGGCGGTGACGCTACGGGCCCCCCTCCCCTCCGTCAAGAAAGCGGTCCGCCTGCGCGCGGGGCTCCCCCGCGTCAGCGCCCGCGCCGGCCGGCGAAGAACGCCTTGAGGACGTCGCCGCAGGCCTGCGCGAGCACGCCCGACCGCACCTCGATCCGATGGTTCAGGCGCGCGTCGCGCACGACGTCGGCGAGGGAACCGACCGCGCCCGCCTTGGGGTCGAGGGCGCCGAGCACGAGCCTCGAGAGCCGCGCGTTCACGAGCGCGCCCGCGCACATGAAGCAGGGCTCGAGCGTGACGTAGAGCGTGCAGCCGTCGAGCCGCCACGAGCCGATCCTCGCGGCGGCCTCCCGCACCGCGAGCACCTCCGCGTGGGCCGTGGGATCGTCCGTGGCCTCGCGCAGGTTGTGCGCCCGCGCGAGGACCTCGCCCGCCCGCACCACGACGGCCCCCACGGGCACCTCGCCCTCGCGGGCGGCGGCCTCGGCCTCGACCAGCGCGAGGGCCATGAACCGGAGGTCGTCGGCATCGGAGGCAGGGAGCGGCGGGGGCACGGACAGGCCCGGGTCGGGCCGCAGCGGTTGTCCGTCGCTCACGCGTGCGCCCGCGCGCGAGCGCGCAGATGGGGTGCGGACCCGCCGGATCCGCGGCTCACGAGTGCTTGCGGGCCCGAGCGGACCCTCCGCGGCCGCTCCGCCCGTCGCCCCTGCGCGGACACGTGCCGGTGATGCGCAGCGCCTCGCACGACGCGAAGATCGTGAGGGCGTGATGGACCATCTTGAAGCCGTGGTCGGCCAGCACCTGCTCCTGGAGATCCTCGATGGCGGGACTCTGGAACTCGACCACGGCGCGGCACTCGAGGCAGATCAGGTGGTCGTGGTGCTCGCGCGTGAGCGCCCGCTCGTAGCGGCGCTGCCCGTCGGCGAAGTCGTGCCCCTCGAGGATCCCGGACTCCTCGAGGAGGGTCAGCGCGCGGTACACCGTCGAGAGGGAGACGGGCTCGCCCTCCTGGCGCAGGTGGCCGTGGACGTCGTCCGCCGTGAAGTGTCCCGCGTGGGAGAGGGCGCTGCGGACCATGGTCCGGCGCTGCGCCGTCATCTTGAGGCCCTTCTTGCGCAGGAAGGTCTCGAACACCTCGAGGGCGTCGTCGTCGGGTCCGGCGGACATGTCCGCGAGGATACCGGCTCCCGCGGCCCGGGACCATGCCGGACCCGCGGGGACCGCCACCGGGGCGCGCCGGCCGGCGGCGGGGCCCCCCCTACTTCATCGCCGCCATCTGCGCGACGGCCAGGGCGACGCGGCGCTGGACCGAGAGGGGTGCCTTCACGGCCAGGTAGGTCTTCGTGGCGGTGAGGACCCACCCCTGTGTCTCCCACTCGGCCGGGACCATCTCTTTCACCAGGTCGACGATGTGCTGGGGGTCGAGGAAGGGGTCGTCCTCGACGGGGACCTCCTTCGGCGCGGCCTCGCCCGCGTCGAACCCCGAGGGGAGCAGGTCGATGTCGGGCCCGACGAAGTCCACCTTCTGCCAGGTCAGGTGGCGCACGTCGTAGAGGCGGAAGAGCGGCTTCCCCAGCGCGTCCGCCTTCGTCGTGACGAAGACGATGTTGCCCTCGACCTTCGCCACGAGGCCGTGATGCCCGAGGACGAAGTCGAGGACGAGCCCGACGGTGACGTCCTTGAGCTCGAGATTCACGCGGATCGCCGCGAGGTCGATGCCGGCCTTCTCGATGACCGGGCGCTTGACGAGGTAGTTCCACCCCGTGACCGTGCGCAGCCACGTCAGGAGATCGTCGAGCGAGGCGTTCTCGAGCTTGACCTCGGACAGCCTGCGCGACGCGAGGCCGGCGAGCAGCTCGGCCGCGCGCCGCTCGAGCG
>JAYTCP010000550.1:0-2679 GCA_043736435.1 Planctomycetia bacterium
GGGCCGGCGGGCCGTCCCTGGGGGCACGGCATCTAAGGACCGCCCCCGTGCTCGAGGGGTCTCGGCCGCGCGGGCCGCTGGACCTTCCGGTCCAGGTCCCGGCGCCCCACGGAATCCTCCCCATGCTCTCGACCGTCCTGCTCGTCCTGCTCGTGCTCCTGCTCATCGGCGCCCTTCCGCGCTGGGGTCACAGCCGCAGTTGGGGCTGGGGACCGAGCGGGGGCCTCGGCCTCGTGCTCGTGATCGTGCTGATCCTCGTGCTGATGGGGCGCTTCTAGCCGACCCGCTCAGCGTAGCCGACCCGCTCATCCAGCCGCGCCGCTCAGCGGCGCGGTGTAGCGGGGTTCGCCAGGAACTCGAGGATCGCCTCGGCGACGGCCTCGGGCTGCTCGAGGGGCGCCAGGTGGCCCGCGTCCTTCACGACGCGGAGCCGCGCGCCGGAGATCCCCTTCGAGAGGGCCTCGGCGTCGACATGGGGCGTGATCGCGTCCTCCGAGCCGACCACGACCAGCGTACGGACCTTGATCGTTTGCAGCGTCGGCGTCGAGTCCGGTCGTGCCGCCATCGCGCGGAGCGCACCGGCGACCGCTGCGGGGGACGCCGCCACCATCGAGGCGTGGACGGCCTGCCGCAGCGACGCCGATGCGGCCGTGGCGAACAGCTTCGGCAGCATCGCTTCGGCAACGATGACGGAGCCCTCGCGTTCGACGCGGGCCGCCGTCGCCGTCCGCGCCGCGCGTGCGCCGTCGTCGTCCGCGCCGGCGCGGGTGTCCACGAGGGCCAGGGCGCCGATCCGGTCGGGGCGTCGCCGCCACGCGTCGAGTGCGACGTATCCGCCCATCGAGAACCCGACCCACGGGAGCGCGCCCGTGACCCAGAGCGTGTCGAGGAGGCGGAGGAGGTCCCCGGTGAAGGTGCCGAGCTCCGTCGCAATGGCGCCCGTGCTCTTCCCGAAGCCGCGAAGGTCGGGGATCAGGACCTTGTGGCCGCCCTCCACCAGGCGCCTCGCGACGGGCTCCCACATGGAGGAGGAGAACGGAAATCCGTGCACGAGGAGCACGGGCGAGCCCGTGCCCAGCACGGCGACATGCAAACGTGCCCCTTCGATCGATACGTCCATGGACGCACCCTACCAGGGTCGCAGGGGGGCAGGGTCCCGCACTACCGCGGCGGGAACAGGCGGAGCGCGTTGCCGCTCGTGAAGCGCTCGAGGACGTCGGCTGGGAGCGGCATCGCGCGCACGGCGGCGAGGTTCTTCGCGATCGCGGGCACGCCGGGGCTCGGCCAGTCGGTCCCGAAGAGGACGCGGTCGGCGATCTCCTCGAGCTTGGGGAACCACTCGAGCAGTCGGGCGGGCGGGATGCCCGAGAGATCGAGGTGGAAGCGCGGGAAGCGGCGCAGGAGGAAGAACGCCTGCTCGGTCCAGAAGGGACGGCCGCCGTGCGCGATGATCACGTCGAGGTCGGGGAAGTCGATCCCGACGTCCTCGATCTGGAGCGGATCGCCGTGCTTCGTCCGGGCGCCCTTGAAGATGCTGGTGCCCGTGTGGAACATCACGGGGATCCCCCGCGCGCTCGCGACCTCGTAGACCGCCCGGAGGTCGGGCCACGCGCCCAGGTAGTCGTTCGGCGACACGAGCATGTGGGGGCCGTGCACCTTGAACAGACGCGCGCCGCCGTCGGCGAGGCGCTCGGCGCGGCCGCGTACGTCGCGCTCGAACCGCGGGTTGACGCCGACGCAGGGCAGGAGCCGCGCCTCGCGGCCCTTCGTGTAGCGGAGCACCCAGTCGTTCGTCTCGGTCGAGAAGCCCATGACGTCGGGCGACTCGTAGTTGATCAGCACCATCCGCTCGACGCCCTGGAGGTCCATGTGGGCGAGGAGCGCGCCGGGATCGGCGAAGCAGCGCTCGATCTCGGCCAGGTCGTCGCGGCCCCGGCGCATCGCGGTCATCACCGCGGGGCGGATCATCTCCCAGGGCTGGACGTGGACGTGGACGTCGGTGACGGGGCCGTGCACGGGATCAGGCCTTCGCGGTCCAGTCGTAGAAGCCCTTGCCCGACTTCTGCCCGAGCCTTCCCGCGGCCACCATCGTGCGCAGCAGGGCCGGCGGCGTGAAGCGGCCGCCGGGGAAGCAACGGTCGAGGTGCTCGGCGATCCCGAGGCGCACGTCGAGGCCCACGAGGTCGGTGGTCCGCAGCGGGCCCATGGCGTGGCCGTAGCCCTTCTCCATCGCGGTGTCGATGTCCTCGGGGGACGCGACGCCCTCCTCGACCATCCGCATGGCCTCGAGGCCGAGCGCGATGCCGAGGCGGCTCGTCGCGAAGCCGGGCGAGTCGTTGACGACCACCACGCTCTTCCCCATGGCCTTGCCCACGGCGATCGCCGCGTCGAGCGCGTCCTTCGACGTGCCCGCGGTGCGCACGATCTCGAGGAGCGGCCTCAGGTGCACGGGGTTGAAGAAGTGCATGCCGAGGACGCGGTCCGGCCGCTTCGTGGCGGCGGCGATCTCCGCGATCGACAGCGAGGACGTGTTCGACGCGAGGATCGCGTGCGCGGGGGCCGACGCGTCGAGGTCGGCGAAGATGCGGCGCTTGAGATCCATCCGCTCGGGGACCGCCTCGACCACCAGGTCGGCGTCGGCGGCTCCTGCCTTCAGGTCGGACACGCCCTCGAGCCGCG
>JAYTCP010000551.1:0-4912 GCA_043736435.1 Planctomycetia bacterium
TGCGAGACTTCGGGCCGGACTGGCTCTCGTGGCTGCCCGTGCTCGCCGTGTCCTTCGACGACGCGGAGGCGTACTGCCTGTGGAGGACGAAGACGACGGGGCGTGAGTGGCGGTTGCCGACGGAGGAGGAGCGGGAGAAGGCGGCTCGGGGGGTGGACGGCCGTCGGTTCCCGTGGGGGGAGACCGAGGACCCGACGCTTTGCAAGTGTCGGGACTCGCGGGAGCAGCCGGAGTACCCGGAGACGGTGGGGTCCTTCCCGACAGCCGAGTCGGTGTACGGGATGGGGGACGCGGCTGGGGGTGTTGGACTGGACGGTCTCTTGGTGTGACTTCCGCCGCGCGTTGCGCGTGGTGCGCGGTGGATCGTGGGGCTACGCAAGCACTCACTCGCGAGCGGCGTGCCGCAATGCGGGTGTCCCCGACGATCGGATCGCGCACTTCGGGTTCCGTTGCGCCCGGGGCCTCCCGTGGTCCCTGGCCGTCTGATCCTCTGCTCCTGGTTCCGGGTCGGGGCGCCAGGCGGGGGGTAGACTCCGAAGCGTCGTCCCCGCCGACCCGGAGGTGCCATGCCCGAGCTCGAGCCCGCCCGCGCCGCCTCCGGCAGCGTCGCGCCCGCCACCGTCGCACCCCTCATCGAGGCGCTCGACGCCAACGTGCGCAAGGTGGTCCTCGGGAAGCCCGAGGTGGTCCGGCTCGTGCTCACGGGGCTCCTGGCGGGCGGCCACGTGCTCCTCGAGGACGTCCCCGGCGTCGGGAAGACGGTCCTCGCGAAGGCCGTGGCGCGCTCGATCGCGTGCGACTTCCGCCGGGTCCAGTTCACGCCCGACCTGCTGCCGAGCGACATCCTCGGCGTCTCCGTCTACGACCAGCGCGCGGGGCAGTTCGAGTTCAAGCCGGGCCCCGTGTTCACGAACGTGCTCCTCGCCGACGAGATCAACCGCGCGACCCCGCGCACGCAGAGCGCGCTCCTCGAGGCGATGAACGACTTCTCCGTCAGCGTGGACCGCACCACGCACCCGCTGCCGTCGCCCTTCCTCGTCATCGCGACCCAGAACCCCTACGAGTTCGAGGGCACCTATCCGCTGCCCGAGAGCCAGCTCGACCGCTTCCTGCTCCGCGTGCGCGTGGGCTACCCCGCCATGGACGACGAGCGGGCCATCCTCCTCGCCCAGAAGGAGCGACACCCCCTCGAGTCGCTCGCGAGCGTGGTGACCGGCGCCGACGTGCTCCGCATCCAGGCGGCCGTCCGCGCGGTCCGCATGGAGCGCAGCGTCCTCGACTACCTGCTCGCGATCGTCCGCGCGACCCGCGGGAGCAAGCACCTGTCCGTGGGCGCGAGCCCGCGCGGCTCCCTGTCCCTCTCCCGGGCCGCCCAGGCCCACGCGCTCCTCGAGGGGCGCGACTTCGTGATCCCCGACGACGTGAAGGGCCTCGCGGTCCCCGTCCTCGCGCACCGCGTCCTCGCCGCGGGCTTCTCCGGCGACGGCGGCACGGACGATCGCGAGAAGGTGATCGCCGACCTCCTCGAGGGCATCGAGGTCCCGATTTGAGCGTCCCGGACCCCGACGACGGCTGGCCGGACCCGCGCAGGCGCCCGCCCGGCGGCGACGTGGGCTCGGTGCTCGAGGATCGCGCGGCGGAGGGGCGTCCGATCACGGGGCCTCCCGCGTCCCGGCACCCGTACCTCACGCTGGTCCTCACGGGTCCCCTCGTCCTCGCGGGACTCGTCGGCGTGGGCCTGCTGCTCTCGGGCACGTGGTCCACGCTCCTCGTGTCGCCCGTCCGCCTGTTCCTGGTCGTCCTCGGGATCCTGCTCCCCGTCGTGACGTTCCTCGTGTTTCATCGCAGGCGACCGGGCGCGCACCCGCCGCCCGGTGCTGTCGGGGGTGATTCCCCCGTGCCCCCCTCGTCTCGGGGGTGATTCCCCCGCGCCCCCCTCATCCCGGGGGTGATTCCCCCGCGCCCCCCTCGGCGGGGGTGATTCCCCCGTACCCCCCCCGTCCCGACCCCCATGACCCCCGTACGCCGCTTCCTCGTCTTCGCCGTCTTCGCCCTGTGCGCCTTCGTGCCGGCGCTCGTCCACGCCACGCCTGCCCGGGCCGGCGAGGAGGAGCACGCGACGGTGCTCGACGCCGCCCGCGCATTCCACCGCGCCGTCGACTCCGGCGACCCCGAGAAGGTCGCGGCGTTCGGCGCCACCGCGAAGGGACCGTTCACCGCGGCCGAGCGTGCCATGGAGCTCGCGGGCTGCCGCGCGTGCCTCGAGCGCCTGAAGGGCAAGCCCTGGGAGCTCGGTCAGGAGTACCCCGCGAAGGACGTCGAGGGCGCGTGGCGCGTCCAGGTCAAGGCGGGAGACGCGCCCCACGTCCTCCTCACCGCGAAGCGCTTCCAGGGCGCGTGGTACGTGCTCGGCGTGGACGACCTGGTCCCCGAGCTGTTCCTGCGGCGCGACCCGCCCGTCGTCGACCCGACGACCGCGGCGCCCTCCGGCGAGGGCCCGAAGGCGGTGCTCGAGGCCGTCCTCGCCGCCGCCCGGCGCGACGACCCCGACGGGAAGTCGTTCGCGGACCGGCTCCTGTGGCACCGCTACGGCCTGCGCACGTACGACGCCGACCTCGTCGGGCCCCTGATGGAGATGCTCGCGCACGCGCGCGCGGCGAAGGTGGCGCCCCGGGTGGCCGACGCGCCCGCGGCGGGAGGCGGGCCCGCGGACAAGCACGCCGTCCTCCGCGTGGACGTGGGGGACCGCGCCTACGAGGTCCTGCTCGTGCTGGAGACGGCCTGGTTCCTCGTGCGGGCGTGGGACCTGCGTCCCGCGGGGTCGGCACCGAAGGCCGCGGAGCGCAAGGGGGCCGGGGAGGTGGGGCTTTCGGGCCCGGACGAGGGCCTGACGGGGGGCGGGGCCCTCGTCGCCGCGTCGCGCGAGGAGGCCGCCGCGGCCCGCGCCGCCGCCGAGCGCCTGCTCGCCGCGCTCGATGCCGCCGACACGAGGGCGTTCGCCGCGGGCATGGGCGAGGCGGGCCCGGGCGGGGTGAAGCCGTCCGACGCGAAGGGGCTCGATCCCACGGTCGAGACGCTGCACCAGCGCTACGGCGCGCGACCGCGCCGGCTGGGGCGCGTGGAGGCCGAGGCGAGCGCGGCCGGCGTGCGGCGCCTCGCCGTGCCGGTGCTCGTGGGCGACGCGGAGGATCTCCTCTGGATGTGGTTCCAGGCCCACGAGGGACGGTGGTGGCTCGTCTCGCTCTCGGAGGGCTCACCCGAGGGCTTCGTCCCCGACGAGGGGACGACCCCGCCGAAGTAGCCCGCGCGGGGAGGCCGACCGCTCAACGCCGCGCTCGGACGGCCGCCGGCTTCTTCCCCGCCGGCTTCGAGGCCTTCGCCCGCGGCTTCGACTTCGACGCGCCCTTCGCGGCGCCGACCGCCGAGCGCCCGTGCTTCGCCGCGGGCTTCTTGGCGCCGCCCGCCTTCTTCGCACCCGGCTTGCCCTTGCCGGCGGCCGTGGGCCTCGCGGGCCCTCCGCGCTCCGCCATCGCCGCATGGGCCGCCGCGATGCGCGCGACCGGCACGCGGAAGGGCGAGCACGAGACGTAGTCGAGGCCCACCCGGTGGCAGAAGTCGATGCTCTTCGCGTCGCCGCCGTGCTCGCCGCAGATGCCGATCTTGAGGCCGGGGCGGCCCCTGCGGCCCCGCTCGACGGCCAGACGGATCAGCTCGCCCACGCCCTCCTGGTCGAGGCTCTGGAAGGGATCCTGCGGCAGGATGCCGAGCTCGACGTAGGCGGGAAGGAAGGAGCCGGCGTCGTCGCGGCTGTAGCCGAAGGTCATCTGCGTCAGGTCGTTCGTGCCGAAGGAGAAGAACTCGGCCTCCCTCGCGATCCCCTCGGCGCAGAGGGCCGCGCGGGGCACCTCGATCATCGTGCCGAACACGAGGGGCATCGTGACCTTCGCCTTCGAGAGCGTCTCCTCGGCCACCGCGCGCAGGCGGTCGCGCAGGATCGTGAACTCCTTCTCGGTGCCGACCAGCGGGATCATGACCTCGGGCTTCACCGGGCGCTTCGCCTTCGTCTCGGCGGCCGCGGCCTCGTAGATCGCCCGCACCTGCATCTCGTAGATCTCGGGGAACGTGATGCCGAGGCGGCACCCGCGGTGCCCGAGCATCGGGTTCATCTCGTGGAGGCGCCGCGCCCGGTCGCGCACGGCCGCCTCGGGGACGCCCAGGCTCGCGGCCACGGTGCGCACCGCGTCGGGCTCGTGGGGCAGGAACTCGTGCAGCGGGGGGTCGAGGAGCCGGATCGTCACCGGCGTGCCCTCCATGGCCTGGAAGATCCCCTCGAAGTCGTGTCGCTGCATCGGGCGGAGCTTCTCGAGGGCGGCCTTCCGGGCGTCGAGGGTCTCGGCGAGGATCATCTCGCGGACCGCAGTGATGCGGTCGCCCTCGAAGAACATGTGCTCGGTGCGGCACAGGCCGATGCCCTCGGCCCCGAACGCGCGCGCGGTCTTCGCGTCCCGCGGCGTGTCGCCGTTGGTCCGCACGCCGAGGCGCTTGATCGCGCTCGCCCACGCGAGGATCGTCTCGAACTCCTTCGTGATGCCGGGCGGCACGGTCGCCACCTCGCCGCGCATCACCTCGCCCGCGCTGCCGTCGAGCGAGATCACATCGAGGCCCCGCACGGTGACGTCCCCGACGGTGAACCGCTCGCCGGCCGCGTCGATGCGCACCGTGCCCGCCCCCGCGACGCAGCACTTGCCCATGCCGCGCGCGACCACGGCGGCGTGGGACGTCATGCCGCCGGTCGCCGTGAGGATGCCCTCGGCCGCGTGCATGCCGCCGATGTCCTCCGGGCTCGTCTCGTTGCGGACGAGGATCACCTTCTCGCCCGCGAGCCCGCGGCGCTCGGCCTCCTCGGCCGTGA
>JAYTCP010000552.1:0-1937 GCA_043736435.1 Planctomycetia bacterium
CCGACAGCGCCATCCAGGGAGAGCTCCCCACCGAAACGTGGGGAGCGTGTCGGCGGCCCCCGGCCGGGGAGGCAGGTGGCAACGGTGCGAGGAGGGGCCCGAAGACTCGGACTGTGGCTGGATCCAGACCCCGCCGCGGCCGGCCGCCTACCGCTCCTTCTTCGCCGCCGGCTCCTTCACCCGGCCCAGCACGCGGTCGAGGATCGCCTGGTGGGGGGGCACGAACCACACCTGCGTCTCGCGCAGGCCGGCCCCCTCCTCGACGTTCATGATCGAGCGCGGGTCGCTCACGTCGTGGCCGCAGCCCGCGATGTGGCCGAGCTCGTGCGCGCCCGTGAGCGCGAACGAGCCGGCGTAGCCGTCCACGAGCGCGCGGAGCCTGTCGGGGCGGAGGTGCTCGAGACGCTCGCCTTTCCAGACGCGGCTCGCCTCGAGGTAGGTGCGATCCTCGAACGAGAGCTTCGGCTCGAGGGCGCCCACCTGGAAGAGCGTGCGGCGCAGGAAGGTGGCGTAGACCTCGCACCGGCCGTCGCCGGGCCACGCGCGGCCGCCCGCGTCGGGGTCGTCGCCCGCCACCACCATGGTCCACACGTCCTGCGGCTTGAGCCCCACGGGCTTCTCGGCGGTGAACGAGATCGCCCAGGAGTGGCCGGGGATCGGGGTGCCGTCCTCGTTGCGCAGGAAGAGGCGGTGGAGCTTGCCGAGCGCGCGGGTCATGAGCTCGTCGCGGATCTTCGAGTCGAGCTCGCCCTCGTAGCCGCGCGTGCCGAGGCCCAGGTGGCCGAGCTCCTCCTCGATCGTGCGCGGGGGCTTGCTCTCCGCGTCGCCGAACGTCACCCACACGACCTTCGTGCCGGGCTCGGCCTTGTACATCCCGGGGCGGCGCAGACCGAGGAGAGGGCCGAAGCCCTCCGCGGGCAGCAGCGACGACTCCACGGGCTCGGGGCCCTTCGCGCCGCCGGTCCACGGGCGCCAGCGCCACAGCCCCCCGCGCCCCCCGAAATCGAACACCGGCGTCCGGGCCTCCCCCTCGCCGTAGCGACGGTCGCGCAGGGCCTCGAGCACCGCGACCTCCTTGGGACCCTTCGCGCCCGCCGGGGGCGAGGCCGCGAGCAGCATGTCCGCCGCGGCGAAGGCATGGATCGTGCGCGGCCACAGGGGGAGGATCTCACCCTTCGAAGCGCGGTCGTGCGCGTCGTAGAGGGCGCGGGGCGGTCCGTCGAGCGTGAGGGTGGGGGTGCCCACGAGCCAGTGGACGCGGCCGGGCTTGCTGGCCGCCGCCTTCAAGGCCGCGCGGGAGAGGGTGCCCTCGCAGCCGAGGAGGGGGACGTCCCACCCGATCGCGTCGCACGCGACGAGCGTCGCGTCGAGCAGGTCGGGCTCGCCGAGGACGACGAGGCGCGTGACGTTCTTCTCGCGCCACACCGTGAGGTCGGCCGCGGCCGGGGCCTGGCCGGGCGGTACGTGCGCGGACGCGGTCACCGTGCGGCCGTAGCCGATGTTGCGCACGAGCGCGGCCTCGAGCTCACGGCCGCGGGGCGTGTCCTCGACGACGAGCGCGGGCGAGCGCGTGCCGCAGGGGGCGACGAGGGCGTCCGCGAGTCGCAGCGCCTGGTCGACGGGCCAGGACCCGAGGAAGAGGACGGGGTCCTTCCAGGAGAGGGCGGGCGAGGGGCCGGCGCCGCCGACGAACAGCACGGGGAGCTTGCCCTTCCGGGCCTTGGCCGCCAGCGCGTCCACCGTCTTCCCGCTCCCTCCCGCGATGACCCCGCCCGCCTTCGCGACCACCGCGGCGGCGTACGCCTTCTCGGCGCCGGCCGGGTCGTCGTGGTCGTCGAACGGGAGCACCTCCACCAGGCGGCCGGGCGCCGCGGCGCTCGCGGCGTACCGGGCCCCGAGCAGCGTCTCCTCCCCGGCGGCGGCGAGGGGACCGGAGA
>JAYTCP010000553.1:0-1893 GCA_043736435.1 Planctomycetia bacterium
CGAGATCCTCGACGCGGCGGTGCAGAAGCTCTCGGAGTAGGGGGGCGCCGGGGCGCCTACTGCGTCCCGGAGTACTCCGACGATGCCGTCGCCTCGCTCGCCCACTGGCGGATGCCGTCGCCGATCAGCTCGACGGCGTCGATCTCGTTCCAGCCGGGCACGCGGTCCGTGTCGAGGATGATGCGGATCCTCGTCGTGGCGTAGCTCGTCACCCGCACGGGCGGCGAGAACCACACCGGCGCCTCGGAGCGCGCGCCGGTCCCCTCCCACAGGAGCTCCCACCGGCCCTCGGGCGTCCACGCGAAGATGCGGGCGACCGCGCCCGGGTTGAGCGTCTCGTGGATGGACACCGCGTCCACACGCACGGCCTGCGGGTAGGTCAGGTCGAGCGTCACCTCGCCCATCTCCTGGACCTTCGGCGCCCACGCCGTCGCATAGTCGCCGTGGAGCGGGGTGTCCGGCGCGCCCGTGGCCTGCTTCGCGCTCCACGCCTTGCCCGGGTCCTTCAGGTCCGCCAGCCGGCCCATGAGGCCACCCGCGTTCGTCGGCGGCGGCGTCGAGCCGAGCGCCTCGTTGACGAGCGGCACCCAGCTCGCGTCGTCGGCGCTCTCGAGCCGCCGCAGGGCCTTCGCCCGCTGCTCGTCCGTCCCGCGCTCGAGCAGGTCCCGCGTCGCGGCGAGGTCGAGCGACAGATCGGGAGGCGGTCCGGCCGTGAGCCCCCCGCCCCCGAAACCGAAGAGGATCGGCGCGGGGACCGTTCCGTAAGCCCCGGCCTCGCCCCGGGCGCGCGCGCGGGGCGCCTCCAGGACCGCCTTCTCGAGCGCAGCCTGGGGATCGGCTTCCTTCGATGCCTTCTCGCGGCCGGGCTCGGCCGCGCGCGGCCCCGGTTCGAGCACGGGCCGCGGCCGGGACTCGAGGTCGCGGACGCGCTCGCGCAGCGCCGCGATCTCGGAGGCGTTCGCGTCGCCCGAGCCTTCGCCGGCGACGGGCACCGCGCGGGCGCCGGCCGCGAGCCAGCCGACGAGTCCGCCGAGGATGGCCGACACGAGGGGCACGACGAGCCGCTGCGTTCGCATGGGCTCAGGGTATCCGATCCCGCTCGGGAATGGGGGGGGCGTCGGGGGCCGGGGCGCGCACCTCCCGGGACGAACGGGCCCTCGTTGACTTGGGAGGGAGGCCCCCTATAACCCGGTCGTACGCCGCGACTTGGGAGCGCCCCATGCCCTACCACCCGCACATCCTGTCCGCGATCGGACGCACCCCGCTGGTCCGCCTGAACAAGGTGGTGGGCCCCGACGACGCCACGGTGCTCGTCAAGCTCGAGTACATGAACCCGGGCGGCGCCATCAAGGACCGGATGGCCCTCCACATCATCGAGAAGGCGGAGCGGGCGGGGATCCTGAAGCCCGGGGCGACGATCGTCGAGAACACGAGCGGGAACACGGGGGTCGGGGTCGCCCTCTGCGCGGCGGTCAAGGGCTACAAGTGCGTGTTCACGATGCCCGACAAGATGTCGAAGGAGAAGCAGGACACGCTGAAGTCGTTCGGCGCGCAGGTGATCGTCACGCCGACGAACGTCGCCGCGGACAGCCCCGAGTCGTACTACAGCGTGGCGAAGCGCATCGCCTCCGAGATCCCCGGGTCCTTCTACCTGAACCAGTATCACAACCCGGACAACATCGAGGCCCACTACCTCCTGACGGGCCCGGAGATCTGGGAGCAGACCGAGGGCCGCTTCGACGCGTTCGTCGCCGGCATCGGGACCGGCGGGACCATGAGCGGCTGCGGCAAGTACTTCAAGGAGCAGAGCGACCGGATCAAGAACGTCGGCGTGGACCCGATCGGCAGCGTGTACCACGCGCTCTGGAAGACCGGGAAGATGTCGGTCCCGCA
>JAYTCP010000554.1:0-1821 GCA_043736435.1 Planctomycetia bacterium
CGTTTGTGTCTGACACAAACGCGCAACTCCGGGGGGGTGAGCGCAGTACTTTGCTTCTCACGGATGTCGGAACCCTGACCGATCATCCGATGAGGTGGCGTCCCGTCCCGACGGCGCCCGTAGTGGAGACTCCATGCGTCGACTCCTCGGTATGGCGTTCCTGGGCCTGACGCCCTTCTTCCTCGGCGCGACGCTGGTTCCCGACCTGATCAGGGTCGCGCGGGCCGATCCCGAGGCCCCCGCCGGCGCCCCGACCCCGGGAAGCCTGACCCGCTACCAGGCGCGCCTCGAGTCCGAGGCCGCCCAGGTCTTCGAGACCGCCGTCACCGACCCGGTGCGACGCCCCCTCGCGGCCAAGGGCGTCGCGCTCTGGGCGACGGGATCCGTCGCCGAGTGGTCCAGGGTCGTCACCCAGGCCGCCCCCAGCCTCGCCGCGGTGGTGGAGGCCCTCGGGCAGCGCAGCCGGGTCCTGTGGCGCGAGGAGCGCGTGATCGACGGATACGACTCGCTCATCCTCCAGCTGGCGACGGTCCACGCGATGCAGCGCGGCCTCTTCCGCATCGTGGACGGAACGGGCAAGCCGTCGGCTCCGGCGGCGGCGCCGGCAGCGCCCGCGCCGTACGTTCCCCCCGTGGCGCCGGCTCCCACGTTCGCTGCCGCGATTCCCCAGCCCCTTCCCGAGCCCCGGTCGACGGCCCCCACGGCCCGGCCGGGTCCCGCCCCCTTCCGCGCGCCGCCGCCCGCTCGCGCGCCGGCGACGGACGCCACGCCCCCCGCGCCGCGGGTCGAGTCGAAGTCGTCCGGCGGGTTCAAGCCGACCGGCCGCGGGCCGGTGTGGCCGCCGACGCTGACCGCGCCGCCGGGTCTGCGCGAGTACCAGAGCGCGCTCGACCGCGAGACGTACCGCATCCTCACGCCCGAGATCGAGGGCGGGATGCAGGACGCGCTGGCCGCCCGCAAGGCGTCGATGCGCGCCGCCCCCACGGTGGCGGCGTGGAAGGCCGAGCTGACGGCCGCGAGTCCGACGCTGTCGAAGGCGGGCGCGGTCCTCGAGCGGCGCACGGAGGTGCTGCGCGGCGAGACCCGCGTGGTGGACACGATGGAGTCCGACGCGGTCCAGCGGGCGGCGGTCGGCGGTTTGCAGGCCGGCCTCGAGCGCATCCTCGCGCAGTTCGGTCGTTGATCCGGAGGGTCGGTCGTTGATCCGGAGGGTCGGTCGGTGATCGACCGCCCGAGGGGATCAGGCGGGCGCGAGGCGCACGAGGACCACGACGCCGGACACGGCGTCGGCCGTCGAGGCGGGCAGGAGTTCGAGGCGAGCGTCGGGCGCCGCGTTGCGGACGAGGAGGCTCTCCCGCGGGCCGAAGGCGATGGGCCCCCGGTGCCCGGGGACACGGAGGAGCGCGTTGCCCTCGGCCACGTGGGCGAAGACGTCGGCGCAGGGAGGCGTCGCGGACGCATCCGCGCCCGGGGCGGCGCAGAACGGCCGCAGGACACCCGCGGCCCCGAGGGGCACCACCTCGACCTCCACGCGCATCCGGCCGCGCCGCACGATCACGTTGAAGTCGTCGACCGGGCCGTAGGGCAGCTCGGCGGTCGTGGGCCACTCGCCTTCGAACGAGTGCGGCCGGAGACGCCCGAGGTCCGCGGAGGGCGCATCCGGACCGTGGGAGAGCCGCATCCCCGCCCCCCGCGTCACGACGAGGACGCGCCGGAAGCCGGGAAACGGGGAGAACGGTCCCGGCTCGTCCACGGAGGACGTGGAGATCCGCACGTCGAAGTCGCCGAGCTCGAACGAGGCCCCGGGTGGCCAGAGGGCCA
>JAYTCP010000555.1:0-1736 GCA_043736435.1 Planctomycetia bacterium
GTCGGATCCGCACGTACTGGGCCCACCAGCTGCGGGCCGAGGCGAGCCGCGCCGTGTGGATCGCGAAGGTGATGGAGTCGCTCGGCGAGCCCGGGCGTCCGATCTTCTTCTCGATCGACGTGGACGGCCTCGACCCGGGCATCATGCCGGGCACGGGCACGCCGGAGCCGGGCGGCCTCGGCTGGGCCGACATCACCGAGCTCGCCATGGCGGCGGCGATGCGGTTCGAGATCGTGGGCTTCGACGTGGTCGAGGTGATGCCCGAGAAGGACCGGATCCTGTCCGAGTTCGTCGCGGCGCGCCTCATCTACAAGCTGCTCAACTACCTCGAGTTCGCCCGCAAGGCGAAGGCGGCCCGCCCCGCGGGCGCGCGCGCGACGGCCGCCCGCTGACGGGCCGCACGCCCTCGCACCCGGCCCCGGGCGGCCCGCACGATGCCTTCGAGGCGGCGGAGCGGGCCCTCGGGGCCGACGCGGGCTTCCACGGTGGGGGAGCGGGGCCGGAGCGGCCCTCGCCCGATCCCCGTCCCCCGCTCGAAGCCGCGCTCCTCGCCCTCGACGTGCCCGCGGCCGCCGGCGGCCGCCCGGCCGCGCGGGCCCAGGCCTACCGCGCGGAGCTCCTGCGTCGACTGGGGCGACGACGGGAGGCCGCGGAGGCCTATGCCGTGGCGCTCGAGGCCGCGCTCGACGATCCCGGGGCCGTGGACGCGGGCCTCGCGGATCTCCTCCACGAGCTCGGGGGGCTCGAGCAGGTGGCGATCCTCGCGCCACGCGCCGCCGCACGGCATCCCGGCCGCGCGTGGCAGTGGGCCCCCCTCGGCGTGGAGGCCCGCCGCCGGCTCGAGCTCGAGGCGTCGGCGCCGATCGACGCGGCCGGGCTCGAGGCGCTGCGGCGGGAGGTGGCCCGCCGGCTCGAGAGCGCGCCGTGCGATCACGTCGACGATCGGCGGCCCGTGACGCAGGCCGCCGCCGCCGCCCTCGGGATGCCCGTCGCGGCCCTCCTCGCGTGGGTGGGGGAGCTCGGCGCGTGCTGCTGCGACTGCGCCGTGGTGGCCGTGCGGGGACCGCGCGAGCCGCGGGGGTGATGGGGGGGGCGGCGGGGGCCGTCAGCCCGTCGGCTTCGCCGCGTCGAACAGCACCGTGCGACCGAAGAGCACGTCGCGGCTCGAGAGCAGGCGCCGGACGTCGTCGGGGAGCCCGCAGCTTTTGCGGAAGCGGAGGAGCGGCCGCAGCAGCCCCGTGACGATGGCGGGGTAGTAGGGGCGCGGCGACCGGATCCCGCGGATCGAGAAGCCCGTGCGCAGGAGCGCGTGGGTGAGCACGAACGTCCCCATCGCGTTGATGTGGTCGGGGACGGCGGGGATGTAGTGCCCGACGTAGCCCCGGCGCAGGACGCGGAACCGGTTCCGGAAGTCCACCGTGTTCGGCAGGGAGACCAGGAGCCGGCCCCCGGGCGCCAGCACCCGGTGGAACTCCCGGAGGACGAGCCAGGGGTTCTCGATGTGCTCGATGCCCTCGCAGCAGACCAGGGCGTCGGCCGAGCCCGACTCGATGGGCAGGCGGGCGTTCAGGTCGGCCTTCGCGACCGGGATGGCCGTGCCGCCCTGCCACAGCGTCGTCTCGATGTCGTACGCCCGGACGTCCCAGCCGAGCGCCTTCGCCTTGACCGCCAGGTACCCGGTCCCCGTGGGCAGGTCGACCAGGCGGCTCCGGTCGGGCTCGGGGCGGCCGAGCATC
>JAYTCP010000556.1:0-3179 GCA_043736435.1 Planctomycetia bacterium
GTAGCGCCGCGAGACGACGATCCCCTCGGGATCGTTGGGCGCCCACGGACGCGACGGGTCCTCGAGGGTGGACCGTGTCCGGGCGCGGAAGTCCTCCACCTCCTCGTCGACCAGGTGGTTCACGATCTCGAGGAGGGACCAGCCTCCCTCGGTGGGCCGGAAGCGCCAGTCCGCCGCCGGCGCGGCGGCGAGGAGTGCCTCCAGCACGGTGGGGAACCGTTCGAGGCGGGCGAGGAGGGCGGGCGTGTCCATCGCGTGAGAGTACGACTTCGATGCCCCCGCCGTACACTGCTCGGATCATGGAGCCCGGCGCGCAGGTCCTCCTGAGGTGCGTCCATGCCGGGCGCGTGCGGTTTGCGATGCCCCAGCACTTCGTGGCCGAGGATGCGGGTCGCCTGGTCTTCTACCGGCGCCCCGGCAGCCGGGGGCGCAGCGTGCCGCGGGATGCCACCGGGAAGTACCTCGATCGGTGGGCGCGCGCGGAGGCGACCACCGAGTTCCGGTGGTCCCGCACTCACATGCTTCTCCTGACCCGTCCCGAGGAGTCGCACTCGCTCGAGCTGTTCTGGGACGAGGCCTGGTCCTTCCTCGGCTGGTACGTGAACCTGCAGTCCCCGCTCCCTCGCAGCCCGCTCGGCTTCGACATGACGGACTGGGCGCTCGACATTTGGGTGGAACCCGACGGCCGCTGGCAGTGGAAGGACGAGGCCGACTTCGCCGAGGCGCAGTCGCTCGGCGTCCTCGACGCCCGTACGGCCGCCGCCGTCCGCGCGGAGGGAGAGCGCGTCATCGCCGCGCGCCCGTGGCCCACGGGCTGGGAGTCGTGGCGACCTCCGACCGAGTGGTCGGCGCTCGACCTGCCACCCGGGTGGGACGCCATGGAGTAGCGTCCGATCCCGAAGGACGGCGCCTGCCGCCGGCCACACCGACCCTCGGATGCACCGGGGACGGCCCGTCTGTGGACGCAGTGGGGGCCCGGCCGGTCCCAAAAAGCGTCAATTTCGGGGCGCCGGAGGCGTCACGTCGTCGAGAGCGCCCTCCCGGCGACTTGCCGTACGTTCGGCGCGCGGCACGAGCGGTCGAGGGACGGTGAGAGGGGTGTGTGGCTCGTGACGGTCATCGAAGGCTCCACTAGGTGTGTTCGTGAATAGTTCGTATGATAACCCCACCCACCGACAGCGCCATCAACGACGCGCTCCCCGCGCAGCGCTGCCAAGCGAGCGCGGGCTCCCGAGCGCTTCACGAAGGCTCATCGGATCCGGGCGCGGAAGGCCTGACGGCCTCGAGCCGGGCCGCCGATCGGGCGCCACGCACATGCGTCAGGGGACCTCTTGGATCTCCGCGACGTCGACGAGGATCTGCTTCCCCTCGACGGTCGGGGCCGATGGCCCTCTCACCGAGACCCTCTTCCCCTCGTACTTCGAGAGGTCGAGCTTCGCGCTCTTGAGGATCACGACCGTCTTGACGCCGTCGACCAGCCGGTGCGTTCCGTGCATCTCGATCGACGGTCCCATCCTCTCCACCCTCCCCGTCCATTGCTCGGGGTAGCCGCCATCGGGGCTCGTGGGCCGGGGCGGCTCCCGCAGCATGCCGTCGACGTCCAGGTCGCGGCACAGGCCGAGCGCGGAGACCTTTGCGCCGACGTCGTGCCGCGCCTGCTGTAGGCGGCGGTGGAGCTCCGCAGCCTCGAAGATCGCCTTTGCCACGGACGCCGGCACGCGCACGTCCTCGACCGGAGTCTCCGTCTGCTTCGGGTCGTGGAAGTCGGTCGTGAACCGGTTGCGGATGGATCCGTGGAAGGCGTTCAGGACGTGGGGGAACGTCAGCTCCTTGCCCTTCGCCTCGACTCTCGTCTCCACGTTCGCGCAGACGCCCTGTTCGGGGAAGAACAACTCCTCGATCCACATGCCCCCGCGACCCGCTTCGACGAACACCCAGGTCCTGTACCGCTTCGCGGCGACGGTCTCCTCGACCTTCGGCGCGCCGTCCTTGCCGTCGCCCGCGTGCCCGATCGGCAGGAAGCCCGCGGCGAAGGCTCCGCAGAGGACGAGGGCGAGTGCGACGAGAACGGACCTGGGTCGGGCCATCGGACACCTCGGATGGGTCGTTCGGAGGATTCCCCTCCCGTTGGACGTGATCGATCGCGGGGAGTTCCTGTCGGTCGTCGCCGTTGGCCCCTCGTCGGCACGCGGCTTGACCGCCCAGGTCGCCACCCGCCGAAGAGGATGACCATGCGGTACCCCCGTACGTCAAGGGCGGGGCGGCCATCGGGAGGCTGGAACCCCATCGCAGGGCCCAAGTACCATCCTGTGCGAGTGAACGCCATGAGACCCCAGACTCTGGTCGCCGTTGCCTTCCTCGTCCTGATGGCGGGCGGCTTCGGTTGGCTCCTTCGCGGTGGTTCCATCCCCGACGACCGGACCGGTGAGGCTCGGAGCGCGGGCGACGAGTCGCCCTCAGGCCACGATGTCGGGGCGCTGGGCGAGCGAATCACCGACCTGGCGCGTCGCATCGGCGCCCTCGAGGGGGAAATTCGGGCATTGCGGGTCGAGGAGTCCGCTCGCTGGGCGCGCCTTCGAACGGCACCGGGCGGCGTTCCGTTGCGTCCGGCGGATCGGGGCGGCAAGGGCACAGACACGGCCCGGCGTGAGGAAACAGCTGTCCCGGTTGCAGACGATCCCGCCGCCGTCGAGAACGTGCGGGACCGCTGGACGGGAGTCCTCTCCGAGTCGGAGAAGCGTCTGAGGGAGCTGTACCCCTCGGGTCCAGACCCTCGAGGAGACCTCGTTGCCTGGGCGCGATTCGATGACCTCGCGCGCGCACGAGCGGCGCTGGGCCGCGCACAGGACATGGCGGCGCTGCGGGCGCTGGCGGAGAGCGAGTTCAGGTTCTACTTCAAGCTGGATCGATGATCGAGGCCTCGCCCCAGTTCTGCTCGCCTCTGCCGCCGAAGCCCGGCGCGCGCCAAGACGTTGCTTCGCACGCTTCGCTCCCGGGAAGGCACGGAGTCGGGTGAGTTCCGTGCGGGTACCGGGTCCGCTGACTCCCATGCAACCGCAGAGTGGAGGGAGTGGCTCGTCCAAGCGTTGGCCGCAGAGCCTCGATTCTGCGAGAGAATCGCCTGACTCCGTCTCTGCTCCGTACCCCGCGTATACTGGCCCTTGCGAGGCACCCGCCGA
>JAYTCP010000557.1:0-3085 GCA_043736435.1 Planctomycetia bacterium
ATGCCCGGGATCTCGGGGATGGACCTGCTGCGGGAGGTGCGGGCGCGGCGTCCGCACGTCCAGGTCGTGATGATCACCGGCTTCGGCACGATCGAGACCGCCGTCACGTGCCTCCAGGCCGGCGCCGCCCACTTCCTCACGAAGCCCTTCGACAACGCGCACCTGCTCGAGGTCATCGAGCGCGTCGGGCTCCAGGCGCTCGCGGCCCGGCGGGCGCGGGAGGCGGGACGCGCCTCCGACCGGTCCATCGTCGCCGTCGACCCGCGCTCGCGGGAGGTGCTCGTCGAGGTCGACCGGATCGCGTCCCTGCGGGTGCCCGTGCTCCTCGAGGGGCGCAGCGGCACCGGCAAGGAGGTGGTCGCCCACGCGCTCCACGAGCGCGGCGCCCACCCCGACCGGCCCTTCCTGGCGGTGAACTGCGCCGCCCTGCCCGACACGCTCCTCGAGTCGGAGCTGTTCGGCCACAAGCGCGGGGCCTTCACCGGCGCCCACAAGGACCACCAGGGCCTCTTCGCCCAGGCGGCCGGCGGCACCGTCTTCCTCGACGAGATCCCGTCCATGAGCCTGCCGTTCCAGGGCAAGCTCCTGCGCGTGCTCGAGGACCGTCGCGTGCGCCCCCTCGGGTCGGTGAAGGAGGAGGCCGTCGACTTCCGCCTGATCGCCGCGACGAACCGCGACCTCCCGACCCTGATCGGGAAGGGGGCGTTCCGCGAGGACCTCTACTACCGGCTCCGGGTCATGACGATCCGCCTGCCCGACCTCCGCGAGCGCCCCCTCGACATCCCCGCGCTGGCGCAGCGCTTCATCGAGCGCGCGACGCGGGACCTGCTCGGGGCCGGGGCCGCGGCGCCCGCCCTCTCGCCGGCGGCGCTCGAGGAGATGCTCGCCCATCCCTGGCCCGGCAACGTCCGCGAGCTCGAGAACACGATCCAGCACGCCGTCGTCGCGGCCCACGGCGGCGCGATCCTCCCGCACCATCTGCGCCTCGACGCCCGGGACGGCACGTCCGCCGAGAGCGAGCACCTCCTCTCCTACGACGAGGGCAAGCAGCGGGCGATCCAACGCTTCCAGCGTCGATTCGTGCTCGCCGCGCTCGAGCGATCGGGCGGCAACGTCACCCGGGCGGCGGAGGCCTGCGGCATGACCCGAGCCGCGCTCCAGCGCATCCTGAAGGATCTCGGGGTGGACCGGGCCGAGTTCCAGGCGTCGGGCGACGGGGAGACGGCGTCGACAGCGCCCGCGCCGAGGGAGTAGACGCGCCGACGGCCTCGAGAGCCGCCGTGCCCGCGCGCCGCGGCGGGCGCGATCGACCGCATACGCGCGTACGCATCGCCCGGGACCCGGCGCCCACGGAAGTTACGTCGGTTCGCCCCATCAGGCCGCATACGGCGCTATGCGGGGCCGCGCGTCCGGGAACCGCGGGGCGTTCACGCAACCGCGCCAAGGGGAATGGGTTGCGCTCGCCGGGTTCGGCGCGGGGCGTCCGGCCCGGAACTTGTGAGGGAAGCGGGCGGAGGTCGCCCGATGCCCGCGCCCTGGTCCACCGCTCTCGCGATCGGCGTACTGTCCCTCGCTGCCACGGCCCGCGACGCGTGGGCGGAGGGGGACGCCGACGACTTCCGCCAGAACTGCGCCAGCTGCCACACGATCGGGGGCGGACGCCTCGTCGGCCCCGACCTGAAGGACGTCGTCAAGCGCCAGAAGCGCGAGTGGCTCGCGAAGTTCATCGTGGATCCCCCCGGCGTGATCGCCAGCGGGGATCCCTACGCGGCCAAGCTGCTCGCCGAGGCGCGCAACGTGGCCATGCCGCCGGTCGCTGGGATGAACGCCAAGCGCGCGGACGCGCTGCTCACCCTGATCGAGGCCGAGAGCAAGCTCGAGAAGTCGCGCTTCGCGTCCTCGGGCGTCTCGGAGCGCGCGTTCCTTCCCGCCGACGTGACCACCGGGCGCAACCTGTTCATGGGCAAGGGCGCGCTGAAGGGGGGCGGGACCGCCTGCCTCTCGTGCCACCACATCGGGGACGCGGGGGGCTTCGGGGGCGGGATCCTCGGTCCCGACCTCTCCGACGCGTTCGCGCGTCTGGGCGGGCGCAAGGCGCTCGGCGCGTGGCTCCTCGTGCCGCCGACCCCGACGATGAAGCCGCAGTTCGCCGGGCGGCCCCTGGACCCCGAGACGGAGGTCCTCCCGATCCTCGCGTACCTGAAGGACATCTCGGACCGGCACCCGTCGCCCGACCGCACCGGGCAGCGCCTCGCGTTCGTGCTCGTGGGAGCGGCCGGTGCGGCGCTCCTCCTCGTGCTGATGGACCTCGCGTGGAAGCGCCGCTTCCAAGGGGTCCGCTCCGCGCTCGTGAAGGGAATCCGCACATGAGCCAGAACGGCCAGGGCACCGGTGACGGCAAGTGGATCCAGGACGAGCGGAAGCCCGAGCTCCGCCGGTGGGAGGAGTTCTACCGGAGCCGCTGGCAGCACGACAAGGTCGTCCGCTCGACCCACGGCGTGAACTGCACGGGCGGGTGCACGTGGAACATCCACGTGAAGGACGGCATCGTCACGTGGGAGATGCAGGGGCTCGACTATCCCGCCCTCGAGCCCGGGCTGCCCCCGTACGAGCCGCGCGGCTGCCAGCGCGGCATCTCGTTCTCCTGGTACCTCTACTCGCCCCTGCGGGTGAAGCACCCCTACGTCCGCGGCGCCCTGCTCGACCTGTGGAAGGAGGCCCGCGCGGCGCACGAGGATCCCGTCGAAGCGTGGCGCTCGCTCGTCTCCGACCCGGTGAAGCGCCGCCGTTGGCAGGTGGCCCGCGGCAAGGGCGGCTTCCGCCGCGCCACGTGGGACACGGCGCTCGAGATCGTCGCGGCATCCTGCGTGGACACCGTGCGGACGCACGGCCCCGACCGGATCGCGGGCTTCTCACCGATCCCCGCCATGTCGATGCTCTCCTACGCCGCCGGCTCCCGCTTCCTCCAGCTCATCGGCGGCCTGTCGCTCTCCTTCTACGACTGGTACTGCGACCTGCCGCCCGCCTCCCCCGAGATGTGGGGCGAGCAGACCGACGTCGCCGAGTCGGCCGACTGGTTCAACGC
>JAYTCP010000558.1:0-3680 GCA_043736435.1 Planctomycetia bacterium
GGCGCCTCGCCGCCGGTCCAGCTGCCGAACGCCTTCTCGACGAGCGGGTAGATCTCCGCCGTCGGGCGGTCGCTCACGACCACGAGCAGCGCGTTCTTCGGGACGAAGAAGGCCCCGTGGTGCGCGACGACCTGATCGCGCGTGATCGACTTCACGCTCGCCTCGCCCCCTCGCACGCTGCGGCCGAGGGGGTGGCCCTCGCCGTAGACCTCCCGGTTGAACCGCGCCTGGCCCACCGCGCGCGGGGTGTCGAGCTCCTCCTCGATGGCCGCGAGCTGACGCTGGCGGTTGCGCTCGAGAGCCTCGGGCGCGAAGGCGGGCTTGCCCGCCACCTCGGCCATCAGCTCGAAGGCGAGGGCCGCGTCCTTCGAGAGGACCTTCGCGGCGACGGTGGGCGAGCCCGCCGCCAGGCTTCCGCCGACGGCGCCGATGGCGGCCGAGACGGCCTCGGCGCTGCGCACGGTCGTCCCCTCGTCGAGGAGGCTGCCCGTGAGGGCGTCGAGCCCGGGGACGGCCTCGCCGAGGCGGCCGTCGAGGAACATCAGGGACGCGTTGAGCACGGGCATCGAGCCGCGGCGCAGCACGTGCACGCGCAGCCCGTTCGGGAGCGTCCGGCTCTCGGGCTCTAGCGTGAGCGCGCGTTCGATGGGTGAGGTGGCGCCCGCGGCGCCCCCGCCCGCCGCCGGTGCGCCGCCGTCCGCGCGGAACCGGGCCCCGCGGGCCCCGACGTCGGCGCGCCAGGCGGAGCGGTGCGAGCCGCCCTTGGCGGGCTCCTCCGCGCCGCCGCCGGCCGCGGCCTCCTCGTCCTTCGGGATCGAGCGGCCCACGACCACCTTCTGCGGGTGGAACACGGCCTTCGCCGCGTCGCGCACCGCCTCGATCGTCGCGCCCTCGAGGACCTTCGTGTAGCGGAGCAGGTAGCGCCAGTCTCCGATGACGGCGAGCCCGCCGAGTCGGCTCGCGTAGCCGTCGCTCGACTCGAGCCCGAACGTCTGCTCGGCGATCAGCTTCGTGCGCACCCGCGCGAGCTCGTCGGCCGTGGGGCCCTTCGCGGCGAGCTCGGCGACGACCTTGCGGACGGCCGCCTCGCACTCCTCGAGCGTGTGCCCGGGGGCCGGCTGGACGTCCACCACGAACGCGCCGTCGTCGCGCCGGGTGTCGCTGTAGCAGTACGCCTGGGCGGCGAGCCCGGTGTCCACCAGCGCCTTCTCGAGGCGCGACGTCTTGTCGCCCGAGAGGATTCCCGACGCGAGGTCGAGCATGGGCTCCCGGGGATCGAGGATCGGCATCGAGCGCCACGCCATGGTCAGGCGCGGGACCTGCGTGTCCTGGATCAGGGTGAGGCGCGTCTCGCCGCGCGACGGCGGCTCCTTCTGCTCGAACCGCACGGTCGTCCCGCGCGCGATGGGCCCGAAGAGCTCGCCCACGCGCGCGATCACGCGGTCGCGGTCGACCCCGCCGGCCACGACGAGGGTCGCGCGGTCCGGCGTGTAGTGCTTCAGGTAGTACGCCAGCATGCGCTCGCGCGTCGTCGTCTCGACGTCCTCCTGCCAGCCGATCACGGGGTGGTGGTACCGGCCCACGGGGAAGAGGGCCGACTCCACCGCGGTCTGGAGCACGTTCTGCGGGGCGTCGAGGCCGATCCACAGCTCGTTGAGCACCACCTTCTTCTCCGCGTCGAACTCGGCCTGCGGGCAGTTCGAGTTGCGCATCCGGTTCGACTCGATCTCGAGCGCGACCTCCCAGCGGTCCGACGGGAACGCGAAGTGGTACTCGGTCGCGTCGTTGCGCGTGGAGGCGTTGTTCGAGCCGCCGTTCCGCTGGGTGAGCTTGTCGATGGCCCCCTTCGTGTACCGGTCCGTGCCCTTGAAGAGCATGTGCTCGAGGTAGTGCGAGAGGCCCGTCTCCCCCACGCCCTCGTCGCGCGAGCCGACCATGTACCAGATCATCGTCGTGACGACCGGATTCTCGGGCTGGGGCTTCACGAGGAGGGTGAGGCCGTTCTCGAACACGGTCTCGGACACGCCGCTCGCCTCGTCGACGACGGTCTTCGGGGTGACGGAGGGCTCCTCGGCCCGGGCGGGCGCGCGGACGGTCACGAGGACGGCCGCGCCGACGAGCGCAGCGACGACGAAGAGGAGACGGGGCATGGAGAGTCCTTGGACGGGTTCACTCGTTACCAGGATGCCGGGGGCGCGGGGGGCGTGAGCCCCCCGCCTCGGGATGGACGGGGCGCGGGGGGCGTGAGCCCCCAGGATGGATCAGTCGTAGTAACGCCGGGGCGGCGGGCCCTCGGGCGGGCGGTCGGGACCGCCGGGGCCGCGGAAGCCGCCACCACCGCCGGGACGATCGCCGTAGGGACGGGGCGGGCCGCCGAACGGGGGCCGACCTCCGCCACCGCCGCCGCCGCCACGGAACGGGCGATCGCCGCCGCGGGGCGGACCGAACGGCCGCCGCGCGGGCCCGCCTCCGCCGAAGCCGCCCCCGCCGCCCCCAGGAGCACGAGCAGGCTTGCGCGCGGCGCGACGCGGACGGAACGGCCGGTGGACCTTCGCCGCCTTCTCCGGGATCTCGGCGTCCCACGACTCCTTGTTCGCCGCGTAGAGCGCCTCGGCCTCGCGCACGAACTTGAGGTCCGCCTCCGTGAGCTTCACGTAGTGCCCGGGCGGCAGCGCACCGAGCTCGAGCGGGCCCAGGCGCGCGCGCACGAGGCGCCGCACAGGCAGGCCCACGCGCGCGAAGACGCGGCGCACCTCGCGGTTGCGGCCCTCGAACAGGGTGATCTCGAGCATGGTCTCGTTGCGCCGCGGGTTGCGCGCGACCGGGCGCACGCGCGCGGGCGACGCCTTGCCCTCGGACAGCCACACGCCCGCCTCGACCTTGGTGAGCTGCTCGCGATTCACCTCGCCGCGCACGACGACCTGGTAGGTCTTCTCGATGCGGTAGCGGGGATGGCACACGAGGTTGCTGATCTCGCCGTCGTTCGTGAGCAGGATGATCCCCGTGCTCTCCGAGTCGAGGCGCCCGACGGTGTAGATGCGGTGCGTCGGGTCCTTCACGAGGTCGATGGCGCGCGGGCGCCCGCGCTCGTCGTGGCTCGTGCAGATGACGCCGGTGGGCTTGTTGAGCAGGTAGTAGACCTTCTCCTCGGCCTTCACGCGCTCGCCGTCGAGCAGGATCGTGTCCTTCGCCGGGTCGACCTTCACGCCGAGCTTCGAGATCACCTTCCCGTTGACGCTGACGCGCCCCTGCTCGATGAAGGTCTCGCACTCGCGGCGCGAGCCGGCGCCGGTGTGGGCGAGGTACTTGTGGAGGCGCTGGGCGCCCGGTGCGAGGCCCTCGGGGATCTCGTCCCCGCCCTCGTCGTCGTCGTGATCCGCCATGGTGCCTTTCCGCCCCGAGCGCCTCACGGCGTGGGGTGTTTCGTGACGAGTCCTGGGACTCGAGCCGCCCGCAAACGGACGGCCTTCTGCGACCGGACGAGAAGAGGCGCCGCGAGACCCTCGGGGCGCGTTCCGTCGGGGGCGGAGTCTACCCGTCGGCGAGGCCCGCACCGCCTGAGGTCCACAGCGCCCTCGGCCCCGGCGCCCCAGGAAGAGCAGCGAGCGGGCCTACTTCACCCCGGACAGACGGGGCGAGCGGGCGGGAGGCGGCGGGGGGACGGCCGGCGTCGCGGGAGG
>JAYTCP010000559.1:0-8612 GCA_043736435.1 Planctomycetia bacterium
CCCACATGTCGGGGCCCGACGCCGTCCTGTTCTACACACTGCTAGGCACCGGCGGCACGACGGAGGTCTGGTACTCCCGCAACGGAGGCGCGCCGCTCCTCGTGGACGCCCTCCTCACGGGCTCCACCTTCGCGCTCCTCGGCTCCCACATGGAGGCCGGGGATGCCGTCCTCTACTACAGGATCCTGCGAGCCAGCGGCGCCGTCGACGTCGAGTACTCCCGCAACGGGGGCGCGCCGCTGCTGGTCGGCGCGATCCCCGCATCCTCCACGCTCTCCCTGCTCGCGACCCACATGTCGGGGCCGAACGCGGCGATCTACACCGTCACGACGCGGTCCGGGGGCGTGAAGGACGTGGAGTCGTCGCACAACGCCGCGCCGCTCGCGCTCATCGAGGCGCTCCCGTCGGGAGTCGGGTTCCAGGCGCTCGGCACCGACTCGTCGGGAGGTGACGACGTCCTCTTCTACGCGACGGTTCCCTCGAGCGGGACCCGGTCCCTCTCCTACTCCCGCAACGGTGCGGGCCCGGACGGGATCGAGAGCCTCTCGGCCGCCGTCACCTTCACGCGCCACGGGAGCGACATGTTCGCCCCGAACGCGGCGCTCTTCTACGCGACCTCGACGTCCGGCGGCACGACGAGCCTCAAGCTCTCCCGGAACGGCGGCGACCCGGACGTGATCGAGACCGAGCCGGGCACCTCGCCGTTCACGGTGCGCGCGACGCTGATGCCTCAGGAGCCGTGAGCGGGGACGCAAGGGGCCACTAGAGGAACGGGGCGCGGGGGGCTCGGCTCTCCGCCGAGCGCCCCCCGCCTCCCTGCGGCCTACTTCTTCGCGTACTGGCTCGCGCCGAACCAGTCGATGACGACCGCGGGCTCGTTGCCGACGACCCAGGCGTCGTGGCCGCGCGGCAGCGACGTGATGTCGCCGGGGCCCGCGATGAACTCCTTCCCGTCGTCCATCTTGATCGCGAGCTTCCCGCTGACGTGGTACTGGAAGTGCGGGGCCTCGCAGCTCGAGGTCTTCGCGATGGGCTTGACGTCCTTCGACCAGCGCCAGCCCGGCTGGAAGACCAGCCGCCCGACCTCGGCGCCGCCCACCTTCAGGATCTCGGCCTTGCCGTTGGAGAACTCGCGGACCTCGTCGGGCTTCTGGAACGACTTGTGCTCGGTCTCGTGGCGCATGGGGTGCTCCGGGTGACGACGGGGAGATCCCGCGTCGGACACAAACTACCAACTAGTAGATAGAACCGCCACCGGGTAGACTCCATCCCGATGCCCAAGGCCGCTCGTCCCTCCCCTGGCCCCTCCCCTGGTCCCTCCCCTGGCACCCCCCCGGCGCCGGCCACCGCGGACCGCGCGCTCGACGCGGCGGAGCGGCTCGCGCAGACCCGGGGGTTCAACGGGTGGAGCTACGCCGACGTCTCGGCCGAGGTCGGGATCACGACGGCCAGCCTCCACTACCACTTCGCGAGCAAGGCCGCGCTCGGACGCGCCCTGATCGAGCGCTACACCACGCGCTTCCAAGCCGCCCTCGCGGCGATCGCCTCACGCGAGGCCGGCGCCGTCGCCCGGCTTGCCGGCTACGCCAGGCTCTACGGGGACGTGCTCGCGGCGGACCGGATGTGCCTCTGCGGGATGCTCGCCGCCGAGTACGAGACGCTGCCGCAGCCGATGGAGCGGGCGATCCGGGCGTTCTTCGACGCCAACGAGGCCTGGCTCGCGCAGGTCCTCGAGCGCGGCCGCGCCGACGGCGACCTGTTCTTCGCCGGGAGCGTGCGCGATGCGGCCCGCCAGTGGACCTCGACGCTCGAGGGGTCGATGCTGCTCGCGCGCCCGTACGGCGACGCCTCGCGGCTGACCAACGTCGCGCGGCGGATGCTCGACGAGCTCACGCGGGCCAAGGCGGGGACCGGTCGCTCGCGCCGCGGATAGGCCGACGCGCGGGTGGCGGCGCAGAATCCGCTGGTCTTGTGTGCCCCCGCGGGCTACTTCCCCGTCGCGGCCACGCGAGCCTGCTCCGCGCAGGGTAGGCCCCGAAACGTCGTGGCGATCGCCTCGTACGCCTTCGTGCGCGCCGCCGGGTCGCCGAGGGCGCGCGCGGCCCCGAGCCGCTTCGTTCCCTCCTTCTCGACGGCCTCGACGCGCGTCGCGATGCGCTCGGCCAGCGGCTTCGGCGCGTCCTTCCCCGCGTCGCGGGCGGCGACCGCGTGGGCGACGGCCTCGGCCCACGTCTCGTCGAACTCCGCGTCGGAGGAGGCGGCGAGCTCCTTGCGGATCGTCTGCCAGGTCGCGCGCGGGAGCTGGGCGCCGAGCTTCTTCTGCTGCGCGTCGTAGAGCGCGCGGAAGTCCTTCGCCTGCCCGGTCTTGATCTCGGCGAGGATCGTCGTGCCGTCGGGCGCGATCACCCCGGCCCACGGGGTCTTCGTCGGGAACTTCACCGCCTTGTCCACGTCGTTCACGAAGGCCTCGGCCTCCGCGCGCGTGAGCGCGGGGTGGCGCGCGATCACGCGCAGCTTCTCGCCGTCCCGCTCGCGCTCGACGTCCTCCTCGGGCAGCTCGTCCTTCGGGTCGAGCCAGTACGAGATCGCGTGGATCGTCTTCTCGTTCGCCCACTTCACGTAGGCGGGGTCGCCGTAGACCGCGCGGTGGATCGTCTTGCACGGAGGGCAGGAGCTCGAATGGCTGTGGAGGAAGAGGGCCGCGTTGCGTTCGGCCGCCTCCTCGCGCGCATCCGGCCACGACGGGGCCCACGCGATCGCGGTGGCCTCGAGGCCCCTGCCGGAGGGGGCGGCCTTCGGCGGCTCGGCGGGCTTCGGGGCGTCCTCTTGCTTCGGCGCCACCGGCGGAGGCTCGGGGGTCTCGCCCGCGCGGGCCCGGGGCACGGGAACGGCGAGGAGGGCGGCGAGGGCGAGCAGCGTGGACGGGGCGCGCATGGCGGGTCTCCGGGGCGGGGGGATCGTACCGGGCCGCCGCTACTTCGCGGTCCCGCCGGCGAGCCACGCACGGAAGCGGGCCTCGAGCGACGGGAGGTCGGCGCCGAAGGCGCGCTGGAAGGCCTCGGCCGCCGGCGCCGTGTTGCGGTCGCGCGGTCGGCCCGGCTCGGCGCCGAGCGCGCCGCCGCGGCACGCGACCTCCCACTGACGGAACCGCGCCTGCACGTCGGATGGCGCCTGCTGCGCGAACCAGTGGCGGATGGCCCACGCCTCGGCGTAGAAGCCGAGCGCCTTGCTCTTGTCGGACTGGAGCAGCTTCAGGGCGTCGCCCGCGAAGACCTCGGACCAGGGCAGGTAGCCCTCCTCCGTGCGGATCCTCTTTAGCGACGCCTCCGAGAGGAGCCCGCCCGCCACCAGGGACGTGCCGTTCCAGGCGTACGTGCCCGGCCCGCCGAACGACTCGGCGAAGCCCTCGCTGTACCACGAGGGCATCACCACGGGCGTCACGCCGAACATGAACAGGTGCGAGACCTCGTGCAGCGCGACCCCGCGGACGGTGTCCGTCGGGAGCCCCTCGGCGCAGACGAGGGCGGTGAACGTGGCCCCGTCGGCGACGCCCGTGGCCGCCTTGTGCGCGGGGAGGCTCGCGGCGTCGAGCCACGCGCCGTACGACGCGCGCGTCTTGAAGACGAAGACCTGGATGCGCCTCGTCGGGCGACCGGCAGTCTCGTCCTCGAGGGCCCCGAGCAGGGCCGTCACCATCGCGTGGAGGTCGGCTGCCTCCTCGAGCGCGCCTTCCGTGCGCACGCGGACCCGTTCGCTCGTCACCTCCGCCACCTCCGAGACCGTGGGGATCAGCAGGAGGAAGTCGTCGCGCAGGTAGCTGCGCTCGTTGATCGAGACCGCCTCCTTGCGGATGCGCTCGGACACGTCGAGGGGCAGGGTCCCGACCGGGAGCACCACCTTGCCCGCCCCGTCGAGGACCAGGGGCTCGTTCGTCTCCCGGACGAGGGCCGCGTACTCGGCGTAGGCCTCGTCGGCCAGACCGAGCTTCGCGGCCTCCTTCGCGTTGCGGAACTTCGCCTTGAGCAGGTCGAGCTCGAGCTTCTTCGCGCGCTTCTCGTACGTGTCGAGCAGCTGCTTCGGCTTCTTCTGGACCGTCTTCCAGAACTTGTCGTCGAGCGATCGCATGATCGCGACGATCTTGAGCGCGCGGGGCGCCGCGCTGCCCCCCACCTCCGCGGCGCGGAGGAACTCCGCGGTCGCCTGAGGGGGGAGCCCCGCGTCGCGGCACCAGATCCCGAGCTCGATGTGCGCGCTCGCGAACTCGACCGCCATCTTGTACCGCGTCGCGTCGAGCTGCCGACGGGCCTCGGCCTCCCGATCGCCCGGACCCGCCGACGCGACCGGTGCGAAGGCGAGCAGGAGCACGGCGAGGAGCGCGCGACGTCCCATGGATCCCTCGGGCGATCGGGCACGCCGCCGCCGATCCCCAGCATGCCACGGGGCTCCGTCCGATGGGGAGGCCTCCTTCCGAACGATCCGGGACGCCGGGCTGGCCTGCCCCCCCGGCCCCGGCGACACTTCCCGCTCGCGCCCGCCCGCGCGAGGAGCCCGATCCCGCATGCCGCCCCCCACCGAGGACCCGGACCCGAGCAGCGGAGGAGCCCCCGGGAAGGACCGGCCGATGGCGGTCCGCCGGAAGGCCAGCGAGCACCAGGGCCTCGAGGGCCCCACGCCCGCGCAGCTCGAGCTCCACCGCCAGGCCCAGGTCTACTTTCTGCGGTTGAGGACGCTCCAGCCTACGACGCCCGTGACGCGCGTGCTCCTCGCGCTCCTGCCCGCGGCCTTCGTGGCGAGCCTTCTCGCGGGCGTCTCCCTGATGGCCCCCACGATCGGCCAGCTGCTCGACGTCGGCGCGCTCTACGGACCGAGAGCGACGCGCGACGAGCCCTGGCGTCTCCTCTCGACGACGCTGCTCCACGCGGGCCCCATCCACCTCTTCTTCAACTGGACGGCCCTCAAGGTCGCCGGGCCCGACACCGAGGCCCAGTTCGGCAGCCGCGGCTTCGCCGTGATCTACCTCCTGTCGGGGATCGCCGGCTCCATCGCGAGCATCGCGTGGCGGCCCGACGGCGTCGGCGTGGGCGCCTCCGGAGCGATCTTCGGGATCTTCGGCGCCCAGATCGGGTTCCTGATGCGGGAGGGCCGGGAGTCGATGCCGAACCTCATCCGACGCGCGATGTGGAAGGGCCTCGGCCAGTTCGTCCTCCTGAACGTCCTGCTCGCGTTCCTGATGCCCCAGATCGACCAGGCGGCCCACCTCGGAGGCCTCGCCGGCGGGATCCTCTCCGGGATGGCGCTGGCGGCCCCGCTCTCGGTCGCGGCGCTCCCGGCGCGCCGTCGCCGCCCGCTCGTCGTGCTCCCGCTCGGGCTCGCCCTGCTCGCCGGACTCTGGGCCCTCCTCCCCCGCGCCCCCGACCTCTACCGCTGACGTCGCCCGCCCGTCGCCGCTATCCTCCTCTCCATGTTCGACCGCATCGACCACATCGGCATCGCCGTCGAGAGCCTCTCCGCGGCGAAGGCGCTCTACGGCGAGGTGTTCGGCCTGAAGCTCGTCTTCGAGGAGGAGGTGCCGACCGAGAAGGTCCGCGTCGCCGCCTACGACGGCGGGGAGGTGCGCATCGAGCTCCTCGAGTCGACGACGCCGGACGGGCCCATCGGGCGCCACCTCGCCTCGCGCGGCCCGGGCATCCACCATGTCTGCTACCGCGTGGACGACATCCGCGCGACCCTCGACCGCCTCGCGGCGGCCGGCGTCCGTCTGATCGACACGGCGCCGCGCCCGGGCGCGGGCGGCTGCCAGGTGGCGTTCATCCACCCGAAGGGCGCGGGCGGGGTGCTCGTCGAGATCTCGCAGCACCCACCGGGCGGGCTGAAGCACGCGCACTGACGCGAGACGCGTCGCCTACAGGCCCATCCGCTCGAGGGCGTGGGCCTTCAGGTCGGCGAGGGAGGACACGCGCCCGGCCGCGCCCGCGTCCTCGCTGACGAGGATCGGGCCGTCCTGCGGATCCGCCGCGGGCAGCCCGTGGCTCCCGCGCACGAGGGACGCGTCGAGGGGCACGACGTCCATCCGGTAGCGGAAGCCGAGCTGCTTCGCCAGCAGCCGGCGCGCCATCCGAAGCCTGGGGAACGTGAGCGTGGGGTCCACGAACAGCTCGAGCGGGTCGTAGCCCGGCTTGCGGTGGATGTCGACGGTCCGCGCGAAGTCGGGGGCCCGCGCGTCGTCGAGCCAGTACGGGTACGCGAACCACGCGTCGCGCTCGGCGAGCAGGACGAGGTCCCCCGCTCGCGGATGGTCGAGGCCCACCTCAGAACGGGCCGCGCCCTCGAGGATGCGCCCGACGCCGGGCAGCGCCTCGAGGATCGCGCGGGCACGCGCGCGCGAGGGCGCGTCGGCCGCGTGCACGTGCGCGACCTGGTGGTCGCAGACGGCGAACGCGGCGCTCTGGTAGGTCTCCAGCGTCTCGCCATAGGGCCCGTCGCGCACGGCGAGCAACCCCGCCGCGCGCAGGGCGTGATTGGGGAGCACCGCGCGCCGGACGGGCACGATCCCGTACTCGCTGAACGCGGTCACCTCGGCCCCCACCGCCCGCGCAGCCTCGATCACGATCGCCGCGGCCGCGTCCACCTCCGCGACGCGCGCCGCCGTCCCGGGCGCATCGGGGCCGAGGCGCTGGAGGTCGTAGTCGAGGTGGGGCAGGTAGACGAACGAGAACGTCGGCCGGCGCGTGGCGAGCACGTGGGCGGCCGCGCGCGCGATCCACGTCGTCGCCGGCAGCCCCGCGCGCGGCCCCCAGAACGACGCGAACGGGAACGGCCCGAGTGCACGCTCGAGCTCCGGCGCGAGCCCGCCCGGCAGGCCATGGACGCCGAACGCCTTCGAGCCGTCGCAGCCGTACCACGGCTTCGGCGTGACCATGACGTCGACGGGCGCACCCTGCGCGAACCACCCGAACACGCGCGCCGCCGAGAACGCCTGCCCGCACTCGGCCGCGCGCGCCCGCGCCGCCATCTCGACGGACTCGCCCGCCACGAGGCCCTGGCCCTGGAGCCAGAACCGCACCTCGCCCGTCTCGCGGTGGAACCAGCCGTTGCCGACGACCCCGTGGCGATCGGGGGCGAGGCCCGTGAGCGCGGTCGCCTGCGCCGACAGCGTCACGGCGGGCACCACCCCCGCGATCGCCCGCGTCGAGCCCTTGGCGGCGAGCGCCGACAGCGCCGGCGCGTGCGAGAGCAGGCGCGGCGTCAGCCCGACGACGTCGAGCCACACGACGGGACGGAGGGCCTCGGGCATCGCGGCATCCTACGGGGCGGGAGTCGTTGCCGTGGATCGGGGGGGCGGCGGGGGCCGGGCGCCCCCATCCGGGATCCGACCCCCGCCCGTCTGGCCCCCCCCGACCCCCTCGGGTAGGGTCGCTCCCGGTCCCGACCCCGGAGGAACATCCCTTGACCCGCTTCGTCCTTCCCGTCGCGCTCGTGGCCCTGGCCGTCGCCGGCCTCTTCCTCGCCGCGCCGCATGCGCCCGCCGGCGACGCCCCGCTGACGTCGGAGATCCTCGAGTACAAGGCCGGCGACGTCACCTGCGAGGGCTACCTCGTCTTCGATCCCTCGGTGAAAGGTCCGCGACCGGCGGTGATCGTGGTGCACGACTGGAAGGGCATGGGCGAGTTCTCGAACGCGAAGGCCGACGCCCTCGCGCGGCTCGGCTACACGGCCTTCGCGGCCGACGTCTACGGGAAGGGCGTGCGCCCGAAGGACGGAAAGGAGGCCGGTGCGCAGGCGGGGATCTACAAGGCGGACCGCGCCCTCCTGCGCGCGCGGATGACCGCGGCCTACGACACGCTCCTCGCGCGCAAGGACCTCGTGGACGCGACCCGCGTGGGAGCGATCGGGTTCTGCTTCGGCGGCACGGCGGCGCTCGAGCTGGCCCGGAGCGGGGCGAAGGTCGCCGCCACGGTCTCCTTCCACGGCGGACTCGACTCGAAGACGCCCGCGGACGCGAAGCAGATCACCGGCACCGTGCTCGTGCTCCACGGCGCGGACGACCCGTACGTGCCCCCCGCCGAGGTGGCGGGGTTCATGGAGGAGATGCGCGCGGCGAAGGTGGACTGGCAGCTCGTCGCGTACGGGGGCGCGGTTCACGCGTTCACGAACCAGGCCGCGGGGACGGATCCGTCGAAGGGCGCCGCCTACCACGCCGCTTCCGACGCGCGGTCCTGGGCGGCGATGAAGGCGTGCTTCCAGGAAGCGTTCGCCGCGAAGTAGCGCGACGCCCCGGCCTGCAACGTGTCGGGCGCGGCCGGGGGCCGCGCCCGCACCGTGGTACTCCGAAGCGGGGCGCCCCTATTTGTCGCCGCGGGGGATCGCCTGCCAAGGCTTCGCGAGAAACACGAAGCGGCCGCCGACGTTGACGAAGCAGCTGAACTTCATGCCCTGATCCTTGCCCGGCTCGAGCAGCTCGACCAGGTACCACATGAGGTTCGGCTTCGCGAGAGCGGCAAACCCCTTCATGCCCGTGTGGAACTCCTTCAATGGGGCGCCGTCCTTCGCGAATGCGAGGAGTTCCTCGGTGGTGGCCGTCGTGACCGAGACCTCCGTCTGCTCGGGGCTCG
>JAYTCP010000560.1:0-1943 GCA_043736435.1 Planctomycetia bacterium
TGTGGGCCGTCTCGCTGCCGGACCCGTCGGCCAGCGCCCCTAGGCACGGCGTGTGGCCCCTGGCGGCGGGCCTCGGGCTCTACGCCCTGGGTGCCTTGCTGGCTGCCGCCGCGATCCGGCGCAGCGCCCGAGCCGCCCGCATGCAGGCCGACTTCGTCGCGGCCACGAGCCACGAGATGAAGACTCCCATCGCGGGCGTGCAAGCGATGGCGGAGATGCTCGCCAGCGGGCGCGTGCCCGATCCCGCACGCGCGCGGCTCTACGCGGAGCGCATCCACGCCGAGATGGAGCGCCTCGGCGCGACCGTGCGCAACGTGCTCGACGCGGCCCGGATCGAGCGGGCGGCGGGGTCCGTGGTGCGACCCCGGCCGGTCGAGCCGGTGGACGTCGTGTCCGCGTTCGTCGAGAGCGTACGGCCGGTGCTCGAAGCCCGTGGCTTCCGGTTCGACGTCGACGCCCAGGCCGCCGGACGTCTGCTCGCGGTGGATCCCGACGCGCTCGAGCACGTGCTGGGCAACCTCGTGGACAACGCGGCGAAGTTCGCGGAGTCGCGCCGGGAGATCGAGGTGCGCGCGGGGCCGCATGGTGACGGCTTCCGCATCGAGGTGCGCGACCGCGGCCCGGGCGTGCCCGCCTCCGAGCGCGAGCGCGTGTTCCGTCGGTTCGAGCGGGGCGCGAGGGCGAGGGAGCGCGCGCTGCCGGGCGTGGGTCTCGGCCTCCACGTCGCGCGGGCGCTGGTCACGGCCCACGGGGGCACCCTGGTCGTCGAGGATCGCGAGGGCGGCGGGGCGTGCTTCGTGGTGGACCTCCCGGGAGGACGCGCATGAGCGGGTCGAAGGTGCTGGTGGTCGAGGACGACGAGAGCCTCAGGCTCGTGCTCTCGGACGCGCTGACCCAGGACGGGTACCGCGTCGAGGTCGAGCCCGACGGCCTCCTCGGCCTCGAGAAGGCGCGCTCGGGGCGCCACGACCTCCTGGTGCTCGATCTGATGCTGCCGAGCCTCGACGGGACGGAGATCTGCCGACGGCTCCGCGCCGAGGGGCACCGCATCCCCATCGTCATGCTGACGGCCCGGGGCCGCGAGGCCGACCGCGTCCGCGGCCTCGACCTCGGCGCCGACGACTATCTCGTGAAGCCCTTCAGCCTCGCCGAGCTCCTCGCGCGCGTACGCGCCCGCCTGCGCGCGACGGCCGCGCCCGCGGCCGCGCGCGAGACCGTCGGCGAGGCCGAGGTGGACTTCATCGCGATGCTCGTACGCCGGGCGGGGACGTCGATCCCGCTCACGAAGACCGAGACGGAGATGCTGCGCCTCTTCCTGGCGCACCCCGGCGAGGTTCTCACGCGCGAGCGGTTCCTCGACCGCGTCTGGGGCTACGACCGCTTCCCGACCACGCGCACGGTGGACATGCACGTGGCGCGGCTGCGCGAGAAGATCGGCGACGACGGCGACGCGCCCCGCTTCATCCACACGGTCCACGGCGTCGGCTACCGCTACGACCCGCCGGGGTCGCCGCCGCCCGCGCCGGGACCGGGCGGGACGGCTGCGGCGCGGAAGCGACGACGGAAGTGACGCCGAAGTGACGAGCGGGCGGCGAGGGCGTGACGACTCGCCCGCCCGCCGGAGGCAGGCTGTGCGCATCCAGAGGAGACGAACGTCATGAGGCTCGCACGCACGCTCGGACTCGCGGGGATCGCGGTCGCACTCTGGGCCCTTCCGGCCCGCGCAGGGGAGGGCGACGACGCCGCCGCATGGCTGCGGAAGGGGAAGGCCGCCGAGAGCATCGACCACGACCCGGCGAAGGCCATCGAGCACTACCGGGCGGCGCTCGCGGCCCCAGGAGCCACGGAGGCCGGCCTCGGTGCCGGGCTCCGCCTGCTCGAGCTGCTCGAGTCCAGCGGCGACGCGAAGGACGCGCTCGGGACGGCCCGCGAGCTCGCGACGC
>JAYTCP010000561.1:0-8433 GCA_043736435.1 Planctomycetia bacterium
AGGCGCGCGAGAGCCTCGAGGAGACGTCGCGAGTCGACGTTGAAAGGTGCCCTCGCGCGGTGCCGGACCCGCACGGCACCCGCCGGCCCCGACTCCGCCTCCATGGGCGCCGCGTGCGAGACCGTCGTCCCGTCCTCGCCTGCCGATGCGACGACGGCGTGGGCGAGGAGCGAGCTCCGCGCGAGGTCACGATCCGCCCCGGAGAGCGGGACCTCGCCCCCCGCGCCGTGGGCCGTTCCCGCGTCCTCGGGCTCGCAGAGCAGCACGACGAGGCCGTCCCCGTCGAGCGCCACCCCTACCTCCCGTGCGGCCCGTGCCAGCACGGCCTCGCGTCGCTCCAGCCGGGAGAGGCTCCGGGCGACCTCGCGCAGGACGTCCGAGTGGAGGGCGCGGCGTTCGGCGAGGTCGGCATACACGCGCAGGCGGGCCGTGAGCGTCCCGACGACCACCGCCACCACGAGGTACGCCGCGATGGTCAGGATGCCCTGGACGTCGGTCGGGAACGCGAAGGCCGGAGGGAGGAAGAAGTACGCATGCGCCGCGACGGCGAGGACCGCGCCGAACAGCGCGGCCCCGAGCCCCGTGCGGGACGCGACGAGCACCACGGCGACCAAGTAGAGGATCGCCTGCAGCTCGGGGGACGCGCCCGCCAGGACGGCGAGGCCGCCGAGGGCCGAGGCCGCCGCGACGGTTCCCACGGCGGCGAGGTAGTCGTCCCGCGTGCGGCGGGGCGGGTCGGTGGAGGAGAGGACGTGCGCGGACAGGGTGTCCTGCTCCCCCGTGCCCTGCACAGGCTCGTCCGCGGACGGGGCCGGGGTCGGCGGCTGCGGATCCACCACCCGGACCTCCTGGGCGCGCCGGCTCCGACCGCGACCCGGTGCGGAGTTTCGCCCGCGGGCCAGAGGATACAGGGGGGGCGCGATTCCCGGCGTGCATCGGGGCCAAAGGACCGGGAGCCTGCATTCACTCCCAGGCGTACACTGCGTCGGTGGCCGCGATCCTTCCCGCCTCGGCCATCGCCCCGCGTCGGCTCTCCCGCGGGCCGGGCGTCCACGAGCCCGACTCGTTCGCGCCCGCGCTCGCCCGCGCGATCCGCGTGCTCCCCGGGGCGTCCGCCCTCGACCTCGGCTGCGGGGCCGGCTTCTACGCGCTCGATCTCGCGCGGCGCGGCGCCTCTCCGGTGGTCGCGACCGACCTCGATCCCGCGGCGGTCCGCGCCACCCGGGCGAACGCGCGGCGACTGGGACTGCACATCGAGACGGCGGTGGGGGACCTGTTCGCTCCCGTGCGGGGTCGCCGCTTCGACGTGATCGTGGCGAACCTGCCTCAGTGTCCGTCGAAGACCCCGCTCCCCCTGGCGCGGTGGGGGGGACCCGACGGCCTGCGGCACCTGCGGCGGCTTGCGCGCGGCGCCCCGCGGCACCTCACGTCCCGGGGCCGCCTCTGGCTCCTTGCCACCGGATGGATCGACGGAGACGACCTCGCGCGAGCCTTCGCCCCGTTCGCGCTGCGCCCGCGCGTCGTCCTCCATCGAACGGTGACACCGGCCGACTACGACCGTCTCGCCCCGGGACTGTTCGACCGTCTCCGGGACCGGGTCGCCTCCCGCCCCTCGGCCCTAGAGAGGGTCGGGGGGCACTGGCGCCTCACCCTGACGTTCTACGAAGCCCGGATCCGACCGGCTCCAGCCCCCATGCGGCGCCCGATCCGCGCCCCCCGGGTGTAGACCGCCCGGTCGGCCGACCGATCTATCCGTACGAATCGCCCGATTCCGGCCCGAACCACCCCGGAGTGCCCATGCATCTGCGCCTCTCGCTCGCCTCCGTCGTCCTCGCGGGGGTCGGCCTCGCCGGTCTCGGCTTCGGCTGGAACGCCCAGGTGCAGGCCGAGTACGCCTCCGCGGTCCGCCGGACCGCGGTCGTCTCGGCCGTCGAGCGCTCGGCCCCCGCGGTCGTCAACATCACCACCGACGGAGGCGGCAGCCGGGGCTGGGTGTCGCAGACGGTCCGCGGCTCGGGCAGCGGGGTCATCGTCCACCCCGACGGCTACGTGGTGACCAACAGCCACGTGGTGCGCGGCGCGGCCCGCATCATGGTCGAGCTCTCGCGCTCGAACGGCGGGGTGCGCGGCAAGGCCTACACCGCGCGCCTGCTCGAGGACGACCCGGCCCACGACCTCGCCCTCCTCCGCATCGCGACGGACGGCCCCGCGCCCTACGTCGGCCTCTGCTCCACCTGCGGGATCATGATCGGCGAGACGGCCATCGCGATCGGGAACCCCTACGGCCTCGGCGACAGCGTGACCGTGGGCATCGTCTCGGCGCTCAACCGGACCGCGAGCATCTCCTCGGGGTTCACCGTCCGGAACCTCATCCAGACCGACGCCTCGATCAACCAGGGCAACTCGGGCGGCGCGCTCCTCAACCTCGAGGGGAACCTGATCGGCATCAACTGCGCGATCCACCCGAGCGCCCGCGGCATCGCGTTCACCGTCCCCGCCGACGAGGTCCAAGCGCTCCTCGACCGCAACCTCGGCGCGTCTGCCCGCCCGGCGAAGCCCGCGCTGCCCGCGTCGACGTCCGTCGCCCCCGCGCCGGCCCTGACCTACGAGCCCGACTCCCCGATGCCCCCTCCGTCCGCGGGCCTCCCGACGCCCCCGGCCCCCCGCGGAGCCGCGCCGGTGCCGCCGTCGAGCCGCGCGCTCCCGAGCAGCAGGCCGGGCATCGGGCTCTCCCTGCTCCCGACTCCCGGCGCCGTCCTCGTCGCGACCGTCGCCCCTGGCTCGAGCGCCGACATCGCCGGGCTCGTGGCCGGCGACCTGCTCCTCGACGTGGACGGCAAGCCCGTCACCTCGCCGGCCGACGTGGCCGGCACGTTCAACGGGGCCCCGAGCGGACGCACGTTCTTCGTGAACCTCAAGCGCGGCGAGCGTCGCGCCACCGCGATCCTCGTCGTCCCGTTCAAGTAGCGGAAGGGCAAGCAGGCGACTCCCGGCTCTCGGGCGCGTGGGACGCGGGGGCAGGGAGGGGGCTGTGGATCTCGGGGGCGGCGGGGCGCGAGGCGTCGCGCGCCCCCCGATGTCGTCGCCCGAAGGATCGTGCCACCCGGATGCCGCGCGGATAGCGTGGGCCCCGCCATGCGCGGGACCCGCTGGATCGTCGTCGCCGCCCTCTTCGTTACGGCCGCGGCGTTCGGCTGGTTCGACGTCCGCGAGCGCGCCCGCCTCGACCGTGGCCTCAAGCGCCACCGCACCGACTTCACGGTCTACACCGCTGCCGCCACGGCCCTGGCCGAGGGGGCCGATCCCTACGAGGCGAGGAGCCCCCGCGGGTGGCGCTACGTCTACCCGCCGTTCCTCGCCGTCGTCCTCGCGCCCCTGACCCGACTGCCGGTCCCCGACGCCGCCCTCGTCTGGTACGCGCTCTCCGTCGCCGCCCTCGCCGCTGCGGGCGTCGCCACCGCGCGCACCCTGGGCCCGCCGACACCGTGGATCGCGGCGGGCGCCGCCCTTGCGCTCTGTGCGCCGTTCGTCGGCCAGTGCCTGCAACGCGGGCAGGTGACGACCCTCCTCCTCGCCTCCCAGGTCGGCGCCCTCGTGAGCCTGCGCCGGGGTCGCGACGTCACGGCCGGTCTGCTGCTCGCGTTCGGCGTGGCCGTCCGCCTGACGCCGCTCCTGCTGGCCGGCATGGTGGGCATCGCGTGCCTGCGCCGGTTCCTCGCCGGCGAGCGCGCCGCGGCCCTTCGCTTCCCCGCCGGCCTCCTCGCGGGCCTCGCGATCGCGTTCGTCGTCGTCCCCGTGCTCGCGCTCGGGCCCGCGCGCGCGCGGGAGGTGACGACTCGGTGGCTCGAGATCGGCCGCGACGTCTACGCCGCCGAGCCCGGCCACCTCGCCGACCTCGACCGCGACTACGGCATCGACGAGCACTCCGCGAAGAACCAGGGCGTGCGCCGCGTGCTCGCCACGGTCACGGGCTGGGCGTCCGGGGCCGGGTTCACGGGCGGCCGGCCCGTGCTGTCCGATACGCAGGCCCGTGGGGTCGACCTCGCCGCGTTCGCCGTCGCGGGCGCGGTCGCGCTCCTCGCGGCGCTCCTCGGGTGGACGCGCCTGCGCGACCCCCGCTCCACCGCGTTCCGCGCCGCGTTCGCGGTGGGGGGGCTGCTCCCGGTGCTCGTCACGCGCTACGCGTGGCCCGTCCACTACGTGCTGGCCTTCCCCGTGCTCGCCGAGGCCTTCGCGCCGCGCGCGGGGCCCCGCGCGCGCGCGGCGGGCATCGTCTTCGTCGCAGGCCTGCTGCTCTTCGTCGTGGGCTACGTGCGCACGCCCGCGTTCCTGCGGCTCCCCGCCGAGGCCGGTGCGCTCGCCCTCGGCGCCGCGGCCGCGGTCGCGCTCCTCGCGTCGGCGCGGCCCTACGCGCTCGCACCGGCGCCGCCCTCCGCGCTCGCACCGGCGCCGCCCTCCCCCGCGCCCCCTCCCTCCCTTCCCGCGCCCGCTCCCCGGAGGACGCCGTGAAGCGCGCCGAGCGAGAGGCGATCCTCGCGCGCTACCCCGACCCGTCGCCGCTGCGCCGTCTGTACCGGCGCCTGCGTCTCGCCCGCGGCGACTACGACGCCGTCGAGGCGGAGGTCGGGCGCGGCGGGCTCGTGCTCGACCTCGGCGCCGGCGAGGGGCTCCTCGCCCACGTGCTCGTCACCCGCGCGCCCGCGCGTCGTGTCCTCGCCGTCGACCACGACCCTCGGCGCGTCGCGCGGCTGCGGCGCAGCGCCGCCGGGCTGCCGATCGAGGCGCTCTCGGCCGACTTCGCCGCGTGCGACCTGCCCCCGTGCGACGCGGTGCTCCTCGTGGACGTGCTCCATTACCTCGACCGCGCGACGCAGGAGCGCCTGCTCACGCGCGTGCGCGACGCCCTGCGGCCCGGCGGCGTGCTGCTGCTGCGCGACCCGGACGCGGGCGCGGGCCTCGCCTTCGCGTGGAATCGCCTCCACGAGCGCGTGTTCACGCTCCTGCGCCTGACGCAGGGGTCCATCCGGGGCTATCGCACGTCGGAGGCGTGGGCCTCGCTCCTCGGCCACCTCGGCTTCGCGGCCGTCGAGGTCGCGCGGCGGCACCGGCTCTCGCTCTACGCCGACCGCGTCGTCGTCGCGCGGCGGCCGCCGTGAGCGGACCGTGCCCGGTCTGCGGCGGGACTGCGCGGCGGACGGCCCTCGTCCACCCCGACGGGCGGCTCGCCCGCTGCCTTTGCTGCGGGCTCGTCTCGGTGGAGCCGCTCCCCGCGCGCGATACGGCGCTCGCGCAGTACGACGCGGGCTACTTCGCCGGCGACGTCGGCTACCGCGACTACGCCGCCGAGGAGCGCCACTTCCGGCGCGAGTTCCGCCGCCGCCTCGCCCGGATCCGCGCCGCGGGCGGAGGTGGGCGCCTCTTCGACGTGGGCGCCGCCACGGGCGCGTTCCTCCTCGAAGCGCGCGCCGCGGGCTTCGCCGTCGCCGGAGTCGAGCCCTCGGACGCGGTGGCCGCGCGGGCGCGCGCGCGCGGGCTCGACGTGGCGACGGGGACGGCGGAGACGTTCGTGCGGGAGCCGGGCTCGGTGGACGTCCTCACGTGCTCCGACGTGCTCGAGCACCTCGTCGATCCCGTGGCCGCCCTCCGCCGATTCCGCGCTGCCCTCGCGCCCGATGGCCTCCTCGTGCTGTGCGTCCCCGACTTCGGCGGCCTCTGGGCGCGGGCCTCCGGCGCGCGCTGGCCGTTCGTGACGCCGAAGGAGCACCTCCACTACTTCACGCGCCGCACGCTCCGTCGCGCGCTCGAGGTGGCGGGCTTCGTCCCCCTCGGCCTCGGGCTCGCGGGGACACCCGTGTCGTTCGGATCCCTCGCCCGTCGCCTGCTCGGTCCCCTCGGGTCGTCCGTCGAGCGCCTCCTGGGCCGCCGCGCGAACGCGGGCATCGCCCTGCCCTTCGGGACCCTCTTCGCGTCGGCATGCGCGCCCACGCGGCCCCACGGTGGTAGCCTACCCACGTGAGCAAGCCGCCCTCCCGTCCGGCGCCGGGCGCCGCCTCCGGGTCGGAGTTCCTCGAGGGCATCCGCTTCACGGGGAGCTTCCACGTGGGCGACTCTCCGATCCACGCAGCGCTCCGAAAGCTCGGGCGCCACCTCGACGAGATGAAGATCCCGTATGCGATCGCGGGTGCGATGGCGCTGAATGCGTTCGGATATCGGCGCGCGACCGTCGACATCGACGTGCTGCTCACCGCCGAGGGGCTCGCGCGATTCAAGGGTGCGTGGCTCGGTCGGGGCTACGCCGAGACGTTCGCGGGCAGCCGCGGCGTGCGCGACACGGAGCACGGCGTGCCGATCGACGTGCTCCTCTCGGGAGACTACCCCGGCGACGGCAAGCCGAAGTCGGTGCGCTTCCCGGACCCCGCCCTGGTGGCGATCCCCATGGACGGGCTGTCGGTCCTCCCGCTCGAACGGCTGGTCGAGCTGAAGCTCGCGTCGGGTCTGTCGGCGCCGCACCGCCTCCGCGACCTGGCGGACGTCCTGGAGCTGATCCGCGTGCGCAACCTCGACGAGTCGCTCGCGGACCGGCTCGACGCGTCCGTGCGGGACAAGTACCGTGAGCTCTGGCACGCCGCGCGCTCGGCCGAGCCGGACGAGCCCCGCTGAGCCCCCGGGCGCTGCCGGGGGGGCTTCGACGCTCCACGCGCCCAAGAAGCGCCGACTCGGCGGGAGTCCCGACGGCTGCCGGTTGACGGGAGATCGACGGCCCTGATACGGTCAAGGCCGAAGGAGGTGGTCCCATGAGAGACGCCACGCGCATCGCGATGGGTGGGCTCGTGTTCCTCTTGGCGGGCTGTGGGGGCAGCGGGGGATCGGGTGGTACCCGGATCGACCTCCCAAGCGACATCACGGCGGACGGGTTCGCGACCCAGGGCGGGGGCTACAGCGCCGCCTTTCTCCTCGTCGGCGACGAGACCTCGAACGACGGGATCCGTGGCCTGTACCGATTCCCGCTCCTGCCCCTCCCCGCCGGCGCGACGGTGACCAAGGCAACGCTGAGCACGAATCAGTTCGAGGTGATCGGCAGTCCGTACCCCGCCTTGGGCGACCTCTTGGTGGACAGCGTGGACCTCGACGACGGCGTCGGCGTGGGGCTCGACGCGGACGACTACTTCTCGGCGGCGTTCAGCACCGTCGTGGGGAGTCTCTCCGCCAGCGCGGCCCTGGGGCCGCGGACGCTCGACGTGACGGCCGCCGTCCAGGCGGACCTCGCCGCGGGCCGATCCTTCTCCGACTTCCGGGTCTACTTCCAGTTCCAGACCGACGGCAACTTCACGGGGGACCAGATCAAGCTGGTCTCCGCCTCCGACGACGGCGGCACCGGCGTCGCACCGAAGCTGTTGGTCACCTACACCCCCTGACGAGCCGGGAACGGCGCGCGTACGAGGCGCTCGGCGGCCGCGGAACCCTCGCTCACCGCGGCGCCGGGCCGTCGGGTGCGAGCAGGGGTCGCAGCGCCTCGGCGAGCCGCCGCCCCGCCGCCGCGTTCAGCTTGACCATCAGCGGCCAGGCGCCGCGCCGGGCGTCGATGAGCACGATCAGCGGCCGATCGTCCACGACCGGCTGCCCGTCGGCGCCGCGTCCCTCGTAGCGCGGGCGGATCTCGAGCGTGAGGCCCTCGACGAGGTGGAGCTCCTTCACGCGTCCGTACGGACCGAGGTAGAGGCCCGCCTCCGTCTCCGCTGGGGCCGACTCCTCCTCCCGGCCGGCGAGCGCCTGCCCGAGGTCGGCCGTGAGCTTTTCGAGGTGCCCTCGCATGAGGCGGAGCGTGGCCAACGGATGGCGGCCCACGCGCACGACGAGCGTCGCGCCCGCGGCGGAGCGGGAGACGTCGAGCGTCACGCCCTCGGTGGCCACGACGGCGCCGTTGGCGTCGAGCTTCGTGAGGCCCGCCTCCAGATCGGCCTCGAGCCGCGACGGGGGGAACAGCAGGGGCAGGATCGCGCGCTCGGCGACGAAGGGATCGCCCTCCCCGTTGGTCAGGACCGCGAGAAAGGCGTCGTCCTCGATCCAGCGGCTGACCTGGCAGCGGTAGCCCATGACCCCTCCGGAGTGGTGCGCGCGCACGGTGCCCCGGTCGGTGGTCTCGATCTTCCAGCCGCAGGCGTAGCCGTCGAGCCCGACGGCATGGAGCTTCGCCTTTGCCGCGGCGCCGAGGATCTTCTCGCCCCGCAGCGCGCGGTCCCAGGCGAGCAGGTCCTGCCCGGTGGTGACCACCCCGCCCATGCCGCGATAGCCCCAGCCGTAGTGCCAGCGCGCGGCGGTCCACGCTCCGGCCTCCTCGCCCTTGCGCGTGGTCGCGCGGCCGAGCTTCTCCAGACGCTCCTCGTTCACGAATCCCGTGTCGGGCATTCCGGCCGGGGTGAACAGCTCGCGCCG
>JAYTCP010000562.1:0-4127 GCA_043736435.1 Planctomycetia bacterium
CTCGTGAAGGGCGAGCGCGAGGGCCGCTCCGCCGCAGAGCAGGGCGAGGGCCGTGACGACGGCGAGGACACGGGACATCGCCGATGCGAGCAGCACGCCCCCGGCGACGGCCGCGACGAACGCGGCGCCGACGCCCGCGAGCGACGGAGGCGCGAGGCGCACGGCGGCGAAGGCGCCGCCCCCGAGGAGGACGAGACCGACGGTCGCGCGCGCGGCCTTCACCGGGCTCCCTTCGTGCGGACGAGCGCCACGCGCCGGTCCTTCCGCTGGAACGCATCGTCCTTCACGAGCACCTCCGCCACGTCCGCGAGGCGGTCCGCCTCCTCGCCGCGCAGGAGAGCGTAACGCACGCCGCCCGCGGTGAGGAACGTCCGGACGTTCTCGACGGTCTCGGTTCCCTTGTTGAGCTCCACGAGGCCGCGGGTCCCGACGAGGTCCATGGGCAGGTACCACAGATAGTCACTATGGCTGCCGAAGATCGTCCATCCGAGGCGCGTGCCCTTCGGCACCCGCGCCGCGGTCTGCGCCAGGAAGGGCCGCGCGCTGTGGTCCGCGTTGAACCGAGGCACGACCACGGCGGCCACGACGCCCTCGACGACGACGGTCAGGGCGAGGGCCATGGCGAAGATGGGGGGCTTTCGGGCCGATGAGGCCCGACGGGGGGACGATATGGCCCTCGCGGTCATCCACGCGTCGGCGAAGCCGCCCGCGAGGATCGCGCCCATGGGGAAGACGACGGGGATCAGGTAGTGAGACTGCTTCGCCTTCAGTGCCGACTGGAGCAGGAACGTGACGACGAAGGCCCAGGCGAACGGCCTCACGTCCGCGCGCGTGGCGTCGGGCCCGGGGCCGCCGAGGAACGCCCGCCCGAGCCCGAGGACGACCAGCGGCGTCCACGGTAGGGCGTAGAGCGGGTACTGCGCGAGGTAGTAGAACGGGTCGCGCAGGTGCCCGACGTTCTCGCCCTTCGCGTACGAGAGGAAGGTGTCGAGGCTCGGCGGATCCCGCAGGACCACGGCGAGGTACCAGGAGAGCCCCACGACGAGGAACGCCGGGAACGTCGCGAGGAAGTCGACCGAGCGCAGGGCCCGCGCGCGCCCGCGCGCGAGCGCGCCCGCGAGGCAGGCCGGCGCGACGAGGAGGAGCGCGATGGGGCCCTTGACGGCGAACGCGAAGCCCCACGCCGCGTGGAACGCGAGGAAGCGGAGCGCACGTGGCCGTCCCGGCGGCTCGTCCAGCGCGGCGTGGAACGCGACGGTGGCCGTCACGACCCCGAGGGCGAGCAGCATCTCGAGCTCGGCGAGGCGCGCCTGCCACAGGAACTTCAGGGACGTCAGGAGGAACAGGCCGGCGAGGAGCCCCGCGCGCGCGCCCCCCGCCCGGCGCCCGAGCGCCACCACGCCCGCCAGCACCCCGAGGGCGGCGAGCACGCTCGGGAGCCGCCCCGCGAGCTCGCTCTCCTCGCCCGTCACGCGGAAGGAGAGCGCCGTCAGCCACGCGTAGAGCGGGGGCTTCGTGAGGTCCACCTCGCCGTTCGTGTACTGGACGAGCCAGTCGCCCTGGGCGCGCATCTCGCGGGCGCTCTCCAGCGGGCGGCCCTCGCTCGCTTCCCAGGCGTCCTTGGCCCCGAGGCGGACGAGCAGGAGGGGGAGGGCCACCAGCAGGACGCACAGCACGGGCCGGGACAGGGCCCCGCGGCCGACGGATCCGGGCACGCCCGGGCGGATCGGGACACCGGGGTCGGGGACGGCCTGCATCGCGGGGATCCTATCCGGCCGGCGTGTGGCTACGATGCGGCGCCCGTGCCCCGCCGCTCCCGCCCCCTCGTCGTCGGCGTCGTCCACACCGTGGCGTCACCCTGCCGCTGCCACGCCTCCATCCTGCCGGGATTGCGGTCCCTCTCGCATCACGGCTTCGCAGCGGACGCGGACGCGCTGCCGCTCGGGCTCACGCGCCTCGTCGAGGCCGACGCGGTCTTCGAGCAGACCGACACCCTCCGCGGAGAGGGCTGGATGCGGTCGTTCGTCCGCGCGGAGCTCGAGCGCGCGGGCGCCCGCGTCGTGGGTCCGTCCGCCGCCGCCTGTGCCCTGGCCGACGACAAGGCCCGGGCGCGGGAGGTGATGGCGGCGGCGGGGGTCCCGATCGCGCGCGGGGCCGCCTTCCACGGGGAGAAGGTCCGTCTCCCCCCGGGGCTGCGTCCCCCGTTCGTGGTGAAGGCCGCCCACGAGCACGGGAGCCGCGGGCTCGTCTACGCGGGGTCCCGCCCGGAGGCCGAGCGGGCCGCACGCGGGCTCGTGGCCCGGGGCCGCGTGGCCCTCGTCGAGGAGTACGTCGAGGGGATCGAGGTCACGGTGAGCCTCGTGGGCGCGCCGCTGCGTCCGCTGCCTCCCGTCCTCGTACGCCTGCCCTCCGCGGACGGCCCTGAGGGCCTCCACACGTTCGCGCGGAAGTGGACCGGCTTCCCGGGGACGGGCGCGCCCACGGGCCGCCTCGTCCTCGCGGCGTTGCCGAAGGCCATGGAGCGGCGGCTCCTCGCCGTGGTGCGGCGCGCCGCCAAGGCCCTCGGGCTCGCGTTCCTCGCCCGGTTCGACGTGCGACTGCGCGCGGACGGCGAGCCCGTCGTGCTCGAGGCAAACCCGCGGCCGAGCCTCGAGCGCGGTGCGGACACCGCCGTCGCGGCGGAGGCGGCGGGATGGTCCTACGAGGAACTCCTCACGCGGCTCCTCTCCGATCGGCTCGCCGCGGGGGGGCGTCCGTGACGCGGCGCCTCGTCGTCACGGCCGACGATGCGGGCCTCGACCCCGCGCGCGACGCGGCGATCCTCGCGGCCTTCGATCGCGGGATCGTGCGGGCGGCCTCGTGCGTCGCGAACGGCTCCACGATCGAGGCGTTCCTCGCCGAGGCGGCCTCGCGGCCGGGACTCTCCCTGGGGCTCCACCTCAACCTGACCGAGGGGACGCCCCTGGCCGCCGGACGTGCGTTCACGCTCACCGAGAAGCGGGGCCTCTTCTTGGGCGACAAGCGCGAGGTCTGGCGCCGCGCCGTGGCGGGCGAGGTGGACGCGCTCGAGGTCGAGCGCGAGACGACGGCCCAGTGGCGTCGCCTCCGCACCCTCGGCGTCGTGCCCGACCACGTGAACGGCCATCACCACGTCCACGTGCTGCCCTACGTCTCCACGGGGGTCGTGCGGGCGCTCGAGGCCCTCGGGCGTCCCGTGTTCGTCCGCGTCCCGTGCGAGGCGGCGCCCCCCGCGGGATTCGCGCCGGTCGGGGAGCCGGACATGCCGATGGGCACGGCGTTCCTCGCCGGACCTCGCCTCTCGCTCCTACGCGCAGGCCACGGCGGCCTCGTCGCGCTCGCGGTCCACGCCGAGCGGCTCCGGGCGGGGCTCGGGAGCCGCCTCCGCGCTCCCGACGCCTTCTTCGGCGTCGCCTGGGCCACCGCCCCCTCGCTCGACCTGTTCCTCCACGGGCTCTCGTCCCGGCCCGACGGCATCGTGGAGGCCATGGTGCACCCGGGCCGCATGTCGACGCATGCGGGCGGCCTGTCGGCGGACCCGCGCCGCGACCTCGAGCTCGCGATCCTGACCGATCCCGCCACGCGCGCGGCGATCGAGGCGACGGGCACCGTGCTCGCGAGCTACGCCGAGCTCCTCGCGTGAGCGTCGCGCTCCCGCGGGCCCTGCTCGTCACCGCGGAGCCCGAGGGCCTCGTCTCGGGCAACAACACGTCGATCGAGCGGTTCGAGCGGCGGCTGCGCGGCCGCGGCCTCGAGGTGCTGCTGGTCCGGCTTCCCTCCCTCGGCTCAGGCGCCGGGCTCCTCGCCACGGCCCGGCGATTCGCTCCCGAGGTCGTGCACGCGCTGCACGCTCGCCACGCGGGCCCCGCGGCCGTCGCCGTGTCCCTCGGGCTCGGGGCGCCCCTCGTGGTGACGTCCGGCGGCACCGACATCGACCAGGACGCCTACGATCCCGCGCGGCTCTCCATCGTGCGCGAGGTCCTGTCGCACGCGCGCGTGCTCCTCGTGACGCATCCCGCCGCGGAGCGCACGGCCGCGGGCCTCGGGCTGCCCCTGCGCATCCTCCGCATCCCGAAGGGCGCCGAGCCCCCGCCGCCGCGCCCCCCTCC
>JAYTCP010000563.1:0-13418 GCA_043736435.1 Planctomycetia bacterium
GGAGGGGGGCCAGAGGACGTAGGTGACCGGGCCGATGACCTGGTCGAGCGGCACCGGGCCCAAGGTGCGGCTGTCGAGGGAGTGGTCCCGGTGGTCGCCCAGGAGGAAGAATTCGTCGGGGCCGAGGACCACGGCGGGGGCGTCCGGCGCGGTCGGGGACCCGACGTCGGTGCGCACGAGGTGGCGCTCGCGGCCCTCGCCCTCCCAGGAGGCACCCGGTCCCACATCCGGAGCGGGCACCCGCGACCAGGGGCGCCCGTCGATGCGCACCTCGCCGCCCACCACCTCGATGCGCTCGCCGGGCAGGCCCACGACGCGCTTGATGAATGCCCGTCCGCCGTCGGCCGGCCGTCGGAACACCACCACGTCCCCGCGCCGGGGCGCGCCCCCGACATAGGCGCGCTTGTCCACGAGGATGCGGTCGCCTCCCGCGTAGGAGGGCTCCATGCTCCCGCTCGCCACCGCGAAGACTTCGAGGCACCACGTCCGCAGCACGAGGGCGGCCCCGAGCGGGAAGGCGAGACCGACGCACAGGAACAGCGCCGCGAGCCCGGGGCCGAAGAGCCGGCGCTCGACCGATGGGTCGCGCGCGCGGCGGGCGAGGCGCCACGCATCCGAGACCGCGGCCAGGCTCGTGACGAGGGCGAGCGCGAGCGTGACCAGGAGCACCACGAGCGCCCCTCGAGAGGGGGGGAGAACCGCGGCGAGCACGGCCGCGGGCACGAAGAGCAGGGACAGCAGGAAGAAGCCGAGTCCCCGGCGCTCGGCCCCGACGTAGAGGTGGCCGAGACCCGTGCATCCAAAGGTGAGCAGCACGGCCACCCAGGGGCGGATCCCAGTGGGCGGAGTGTGGGGGCGGTGGGGCGCGTCAGCGGGGATCGACATGGATGCTCCTCCTCACGAAGCCGAGAAGACGAGGAACAGACCGGCGAGGCGTGCGACGAACCACGCGCCGCCCGCGGTCAGGGCCGCCCACCGCAGCCACGGAGGCGCGCCGAGCCCCGCGCCCTCCGCCGGGCGACCCGCCGCGAGGACACGGGCGGCGAAGTCCGGAGGCGCCTGCGCCTCGCGTCGGGCGAGGCGCCAGGCCCGCGCCGCCGGGCTGTCGAGGGGGTCGTCGGTCATGGACGGGGCTCCAGGGAGGGGCGCAGAGCGGTGCGCAGGGCATCCCGGGCGCGGGACAGCCGCGACTTCACGGTGCCCTCGGGAACGTCCTCGATCTCGGCCACGCACGCGATGGGGAGGCCATGGACCTCGGCGAGCAGGTACGCGAGCCGCTGTTCGATGGGGAGGCCGAGGATCGCGGCGTCGAGCCGGCGCGCCACCTCGGCCTCGCCCGGGTCGGGGGGCAGCGTGAACGGCTCGGGCCCCGCCTCGCGCAGCCGCCGCGGGCGGCGCAGCGCGTTCAGCGCGCGATGCCTCGCGATGGCGAGCAGCCACGGGAGGAAGGCACCCCGCGCGGGATCGAACGACGCGAGCCCCCGCCACGCGGCGAGGAACGTCTCCTGCGCCACGTCCTCGCGCTCCGCCGCATCGCGAAGAAGGAACGAGAGCAGCCCGAGCACGCGGCCCTGGTGCCGGGTGACCAGGGCGCCGAAGGCGTCGGTCCGGCCCGCACGCGCGTGCAGGACCAGGCGCGGGTCGTCGTCGCTCGGCTCCAGGGGAGGTCCTCCGGGGACTCACCCCTCCGTACACGCCCCGAGGGGGGCGGGTTCCCGGGATTCCCCGGGCCGCGCGCGAGCTACTTGCCGACGCCGATCTTCTTCATCGTGTCGCGCCAGGCGGTCTCGAGCTCGGCGAAGTCGACGCCCTTGAACGCCGCTTCCACGGCCTTCTTCAGTGCCTCGCCGCTGCCTCGGAAGCGCGACGGGGGCGGCATGAACGCCTCCGGCGGCTCCTCTCCCTCGCCACCCGGCTCGTCGCCTCCCATGCCGGGGTCGTCGCCTCCCATGCCCGGCTCGGGGTCGCCCATGCCGGGCTCGGGGTCGCCCATGCCGGGCTCCTCGGGAGCGTCCGGCGGCGGCGCCTCTCCCATGCCGGGCTCGTCGCCGCCCATGCCGGGCTCGTCCGGCTTCGGCGCCTTCTTGGGTGTCAGGGGCTTGTCCTTGTTGGCTTCCGACTTCAACGTGTCGAAGTAGGTGCCGAGGATCTTGCCCCACTTCTCGTTCCACTTCGGGTTCTTCGGGACGAACTCCCGGAGGAAGTAGATGAGGCTCCACCCCTGCGCGTACGAGACGGACGGGTAGGAGTAGTACTCGCCCTGGGTCATCTTGACGAAGTACTCGAGCGGGGTGTAGCCGCCCTTGCTCCGGTCCCAGTCGACGCGCTTCGCAGGTCCGCCCTCGTCGTCGGGCATCCCACCCGCGTCCGGTGTCGCCGGCTTCTTCGGGTCCTCCGCCTCGGGCTTGCACGGGCCCTTGAGCAGGGCTTCCTTGATGATGCCGACGCGCCAGCTGAAGGGGCGGATGATGAACTTCTTGCTGAGGTACTTCGAGCCCGCGTAGTAGTCGCCGTGGCCCTCGTTGAACCACGAGTGCGGCGCCACCTCGCCCACGCTGTAGTAGATGTACTGGTGGAAGGCCTCGTGGTAGAGCACCGCGAGGGTGTCGTCGTCGGGCTCCTTCTTCGGGCTCGCGTCGTAGAACACGAGCTCCTCGGTGTCGCTGTTCCAGTAGCCCGCCGACCCGCCCGGGCCCCCGTACTGGTGGTACTCGGACCGGTCGCCGCAGATGCGCACGATGCAGACGGCCTCGATCTTGGCCGCCGGCGGGAACTGTCCCTCGTAGACCTGCGCCCGGATCTGCTCGATGCGCTCGCCGATGATCCGCGCGAGCAGGTCGTTCCGCTTCCCCTTCGTGTTGTAGAGGATGATGTAGTTCTTCTTGTTCGAGACGGCGACGTCCCAGCCCTTCACGAGGTAGCGCTCGATGTCGCGGCGCTTCGCGACGGTGATGGGCAGGCCGTCGAGCACCTCGAGGCTGGCCGCGTCCTCCGCCTTGGGGTCGAACCAGAGGAACGACGTGGCCACCAGCTTGAAGCCCTGCTCGAACGTCTTCTTCTGCTCGCCGGCGCACGCCATCCAGAGGCCGACCTCCATGTCGTCCTTCTTCCACGTCGCCATCACGAGGTAGGCGGGCTTCTCGGTCCAGTAGAACTGGGGGTTCTTCCGCTCGATCACCCACATCAGCCCCGGCACCGGGACCGGGTCCCGCGACTTGATGGGCTTCGCGAGCTTCGGATCGAGGATCTTGTCCGCGAGCGCGTCCTTCTCCTTCTCCCTCACCTTGTAGTCGCGCTGCGGCGCCCCGGGCTTTTGCGGCTCGTCCAGGTAGCTGTATCCGTCGAGCGCCTTCTTGAACAGGTCGCGCATGGTCTTCGGCTCGTCGTCGCCCAGCATGCTGCGGAGCTTCTCGATGAACGGGTCCTTCTCGGCGGTGTCCTCGCCCGTGGTCGTGCCGGTCTTGAGGCCCGTCGCGCCCCCGCCCATGCGGTAGGCGAGCAGCTTGCCGGCCAACTGGCCCCGCTTGTCGGCGCCGCGCTGGAAGTACTGGCAGACGGCGTACTTGTCGGTCCCGCTCGACCCGAACATCTTCGCGCTCTTGCCCTCGGCCTCCAGGGGAACCTGGTCCCAGTCAGGGAAGAGCTTGAACGAGAACTTCGCGTTCGAATCCCGAAAGCGCTTCGTCGGCACGTCGCCGGCCTCGGCCGGGCGCAGGCTGGGTGCGGCGATCGCCGCGGCGACGCCCGCGAGCACCAGGTAGCGCGCAAGCAGGCGCGGCCGACGGGCGGCGCCGAGGACGGTGGTGTGCATCGATTCCCTCTCCGGACGAGAAGGCCTCCGCCTCGCACCGAGGGATGCACCGCGGAAACCGGACCCAACTCCCATGAGCCGCTCTTCAGCCTACGCGCGTTCCCATCAGGCTACGGCAAAACCCGCCTCCGAGGACCACGTCTCCTGCGGATCCTACGGAGCGCCACGCCCCGCCCTGCGCAGGAACTCCGCCTCGTCCACGACCTCGACGCCCAGCTCCTTGGCTTTAGCAAGCTTCGTCCCCGCCGCTTCTCCGGCCACCACGAGCGACGTCTTCGAGGAGATCCCCGACCCCACCCGCGCGCCCTTCGCCTCGGCCAGGGCCTTCGCCTCGTCCCGGGACAGGGTGGGAAGGGTGCCCGTGAACACGACGGTCAGCCCCGCGAGGGGTCCCCCCTGCGTGTCCTTCACGGCGGCCGGCTCGACGCCCGCCCTGCGGAGCTTTCCGAGGAAGGCCCGGTTGCGCGGCTCGGCGAACCACCCCGCGACGGACTGCGCGAGCGTCGGCCCCACCTCGTCGAGCTCCTCGAGCGCCTCCGCGGGCGCCGCCGCCAAGGCCTCGAGCGTGCGGAAGGCCTTCGCCAGGGTGCGCGCGCTGCGCTCGCCGACCTCGGGGATGCCCAGCGCGTAGAGGAAGCGGTCGAGCGCGGGGTGCTTGGCCGCCTCGAGGCGGTCGAGGAGGTTCTGCGCGCTGGTCTCCCCCTGGCGCTCGAGCTCGACGAGCCGCGGCTTCGACAGCGCCCAGAGATCGGCCGCGTCCCTGACCAGCCCGGCCTCCAGGAGCTGCTTCGCCTGCTTGGGCCCGAGGCCCTGGACGTCGAGGCCTCCGCGGGAGGCGAAGTGGACGAGGTTGCGCTCGACCTGGGCCGGGCAGGCGACATTCGTGCAGCGCAGGGCCACCTTGTCGGCCGCGCGGACGAGCCGGGTGCCGCACGATGGACAGGAGGTGGGGGGCGCGGGGGGCACCTCGGCCCCGGTGCGGCCCTCCGGCAGCACGGCGACGATCCGGGGGATCACGTCGCCGGCCCGCTCGAGCAGGACCGTGTCGCCCTCGCGCACGTCGAGCCGCGCGAGCTCGTCCACGTTGAACAGGGTGGCGCTCGACACGCGCACGCCCCCCACGGCGACCGGCTCGAGCTCGGCGACGGGGCTCACGACGCCGGTGCGGCCCACGCTCCACGCGACGCGGCGCAGGCGCGTGGTGGCGCGGCGGCTCTTGAACTTCCACGCGACGGCCCAGCGGGGGGACCGGATCCGCATCCCGAGCCGGTCCTGGAGCGCCGCGTCGTCCACCTTCACCACCATCCCGTCGATCTCGAACGGGACGGCGTCGCGCGCGGCCTCGAGCTCGCGGAAGCGCGCGATCACCGCGTCGGTGCCGGTCACCGTCGCGTTCCGGTCGCTCGTCGGGAACCCCCACGACGCGAGCGCGGCGATCACCTCGGCCTGGGAGCGCATCGCCCCCGCCGTCGGGGCTCCCTCGAGCTTCGCGACCGCGTAGGCGAGGTAGCGGATCGGGCGCGAGCCCGGGATCGACGGGTCGAGCTGCCGCAGGGAGCCCGCACAGAAGTTGCGCGGGTTCGCGAACGGCTCCTCTCCCTCCAGGGCGAGGCGGCGGTTGTAGGCCTCGAAGTCGGCCTTGCGCACGTAGGCTTCGCCACGGACCGCGACGTAGGCCGGTGGCTTCTTCCCGGGCTTCACGGCGAGCTCGAGGGGGATGCTCCTGATCGTCACCGCGTTCGACGTGACGTCCTCGCCCGTGGTGCCGTCCCCCCGCGTCGCGGCCGCGACGAGCCGCCCGTGCTCGTAGACGAGCTCGAGGGACACGCCGTCCACCTTGGGTTCGACGGAGTAGCGGAGCGCGTCCTCCGCGGGCCGTTTCAGGAACGTGCGGATCGACGTCTCCCAGTCGCGCAGCTCCTCCTCCGACGTCACGTTGTCCAGCGAGACCATCGGGACCGGGTGCGGGAAGGCCTGGAAGCCCTCCGCCACCGCGCCCGGCACGCGTCGGGTCGGGCTGGTCGGGTCGGCGAGGTCCGGATGGGCCGTCTCGAGCGCGACGAGCTCGCGATACAGCGCGTCGTACGCCTCGTCGGCGAGCTCGGGGCGGTCGAGCACGTAGTAGAGGTGGTCGTGCCGACGGATCTCCTCGGAGAGCTCTCGGACGCGGCGGGCGATGGCGGCGGGGGCCTTCGACATGGGAGCGGGATGGTACCGCCGGGGGGCTCCCGCCCGCCGCCTGCCGAGCGGGCGTACCGGGCCTCGGCCGGGATTGCCGCGGGTCGGCGCTCCCCCTAAGATCCGGGGTCCGGGCCCCGCCGGGCCCGATTCGGGCCCGGGAGCCCGAAGTCCGCCCGACGCCCACCCGCTCAGGACCCTCTGGCACCGTGACACTCCCCCAGATCCTCCTCCTCGTCATCTACTACGCGATGCTCGGGCTCGTCGCATGCGTGATGATCTACCGCGCGCTCCTCGTCCTGCGCTACTACCTCCGCGAGCGTGGCGACGAGACGCCGAAGGCCCGCTTCGACGAGCCGCCGGTGGTCACCGTCCAGCTGCCGGTCTTCAACGAGCGGTTCGTGGTGGAGCGCCTCCTCGAGAGCGTCTGCGCGCTCGACTGGCCGAAGGACCGGCTCGAGGTCCAGCTCCTCGACGACTCGACCGACGACACGCGGGACATCGCCGCCGCGAAGGCGGCCGAGCTGGTCGCGCGCGGGTTCGACGTGAAGCACCTCCACCGCACGAACCGGAAGGGCTACAAGGCCGGGGCGCTGGCCGAGGCGACGCCCAAGGCCCGTGGCGAGCTCCTGGCGGTGTTCGACGCCGACTTCGTGCCCGACCGCGACTTCCTCCGCAAGACGGTGGACCACTTCACGGACCCGAGCGTGGGCTTCGTCCAGACGCGGTGGACCTACCTCAACCGCGACTACGGCTTCCTCACCCAGGGCATGGGGATGCTGCTCGACGGGCACTTCGTCCTCGAGCAGACGACCCGCAGCCGCAACGGCTACATCTTCAACTTCAACGGCACCGGCGGCATCTGGCGTCGCAAGGCCATCACGGCCGCGGGCGGCTGGAACGACGACACGATCTGCGAGGACACCGACCTCTCCTACCGCGCGCACCTCGCGGGCTACCGCGGGGTGTTCCTGCGCGACGTGCCCTGCCCGAGCGAGCTCCCCGTCCAGGTCGCGGGGCTCAAGAGCCAGCAGCACCGGTGGGCGAAGGGCCTCACGGAGTGCTTCCTCAAGCTGATCCCGCTCGTCTGGCGGAGCCGCCTCCCCCTGCGCAAGAAGCTCGACGCCTCCTTCCACCTCGGCGCGAACCTGGCGTTCCCCGCGGCGCTGTTCATGACCGTGGTCACGCTCCCCGTGATGCTCATGCGCATGCAGGGGCACGGGCCCGGCGGGGTCGCCACCGCCGTCGACGCGGCCGTGTTCCTCCTCGTGATCGTGACGCAGCTGCTCTTCTACGCCGTGGCGACGCGCGAGGTCCACGCGAACTGGTGGCGGATGCTGCGGTTCCTGCCGTTCTTCCCCCTCGTGGGCGTGGGCCTCGCCGTGAACAACGCGCGCGGCGTCCTCGAAGCCCTGCTCGGGCACCGCACGGAGTTCGTGCGCACGCCGAAGCTCGGGGTGCTCGGCCGGGACGCGCAGCTCGTGAAGTCGCGCGCGAAGACGTACGTGGGGGCGAAGGAGCTGCTCCAGCCGCTGCTGGAGGTGGGGCTCGGCCTCTACTACGTCCACATGGCCCTCACCCAGCTCCACCACCGGCTCTTGGTGAGCTTCGTGATCACCCTCGTCCTCTCCGCCGGCCTCTTCACCGTGGGCGGGGCCACGCTGCGCGCGCTGTGGACGAGCCGCCGGGGGGTCCTCGAGCCTCCCGGGGTCCCGCACCCCGCCGACGGCTAGCGCGCCACCAGGCGGCCCGCGCCCGTCCACCGGGGGGGCGCGGAAAGGCGCGTTGCGCTGCGGCGCTCCTCCGGCCACAATCGCTCATGGGCAGTGGCTCTCCCGGCCGATGCAGGGAGGTAGCCCCCGGCACGCCCGCGAGACCCCCATGGCCCGAATCCTGCTCGCCGACGACGATGAAGCCGTACGCGGACCCCTGTCCGCGCAGCTCAACCGGATGGGCCACGACGTGGACCTCGCGGAGAACGGCAAGGTCGCCGTCGGGCTGGCGTTGGCCATCGAGTACGACCTGATCATCAGCGACATCCGCATGCCCGGGACGGACGGGCTCCAGTTCCTGAACGCGGTGGCGTCCCGGATCGAGCACGTGACCCCCTGCATGGTCCTCACGGGCTACCACGACGTGAGCCACGCGATCAGCGCGATGCAGGCGGGGGCGATGAACTACATCCGCAAGCCGTGGGACATCCGGGACATGGCGATCGCCGTGAACCAGGCCCTCACCAAGCGGGCGGAGATGAAGTTCCGCCGCGACTACCAGGCCGACCTCGAGCGCCGGATCCAGACGGCGCTCACGGACCTCAAGAGCGGGTACGACGCCACCGTCATCGGCTTCGCCGCCCTGTGCGAGGGCAAGGACGACAGCACCGCCGACCACTGCGTCCGCGTGCGCGACCTGTGCGTGCGGCTGGGCATGGAGATGGGCCTCGGCACCGACCGCATCCGCGACCTCGAGCTCGGTGCGATGCTCCACGACATCGGGAAGGTGAAGATCCCCGACGCCATCCTCCGGAAGAACGGTCCGCTCACCGCCGACGAGTGGACCGAGATGCGCAAGCACGCCGAGTACGGCGCCGAGATCGTCGACAAGATCGATTTCGTCCGGCGCGCCGCGCCCATCCTGCGCAGCCACCACGAGAAGTGGGACGGCTCCGGCTACCCTTCGGGCCTCCGCGGCGACCAGATCCCGCTCGAGGCGCGCATCTTCATGGTGGTGGACGCGTACGACGCGATCACCTCGAAGCGCCACTACAAGGAGGCGCAAGCCCCCGAGCACGCGCTGCGCGAGATCCAGCGGTGCGTCGGCACGCACTTCGACCCGAAGGTCGTCGAGGTCTTCGAGCGGATCTATCCCGAGATCGTGGCCGGGAGCCCCGCGGTCGTCCCGACGCGCCGGGAGGCGTCGGACCGCGTCCGCGTCGCATAGCCGCGGCGTCGAGTCGGTCCCCGCGGACAACGCGCCACCGGCCGTCCGGGGACCTCCCGTCGATCCGCTGGGCCCAGGCTCCCGCGTCAAACGCGGTTCACCTGGTTCACCTGGCGTGAGCGGACGTCGGCCGGCTGCGGCCCGCGCCGATCCGGGGCGAGCTCGGTGGGCAGCGCGCGCTCCGCCTTCAGGGAGACGCGCAGGATCCCTTCCGTCTCGACCGAGAGGCGCTCCACGTGCACAGGGCCCTCGTATCGCACGCGCCCGTCCTGCACGAGCACGAGCCGCGCGTGCTCGCCGAGGAACGCGCCCATGCCGAGCGGGTCCCTCTCCTCGGAGGGCACGGCAAGCTCGACGCAGAGCTCGAGGCCCTCGCCCCAGAGCTTCCGCGCGCGCACCCGCGCCGCCGGAGACGAAGCGCAGGCGGGGAAGAGATAGACGAGGACGTCCGGGGGACAGGCTCCCGTGGACGAGGGGGGGGGCGCGGGGGGATGGCCCGCCGTTGCCGCCGGCGTCGAGGCCGTGGCGCCCGCAGGGGCGGCCGCGGCGCCTACGATCGGGATCCCCGACGGGCGCGCCCGCGGGTGGTCCTCCCGTTCGATGCGGAGGGGTGCCCGAGCCGCTGGCGGAGGGGTGGGGGTCGGAGAGGCTTCTGGACCCGTCTTCGGCGCGGGCGCCCCCGGGGTCGGGGCGGCTGCCGCGGTCAGGGCGGCCGCTGCGGTCGGAGCGACTGCCGGCGTCGGGGTTGCGGCCCGGGCCGGAGCAGGGGCCGCCGCAACTGCCGTTCCGGGGTCCGCGGAGGCGAGCGCGGCCGGGGAGCCGGGGTCCGGTCCCGTCGGCAGACCGAGCTGCGCCGCGTCGGCTGCGCTCAGGGCCGCCTCGAATCGCACGCCGACGAGGACTCCCGTCTCGGGCGGCGGGGGCGTGGAGACCCGGACGACCCGAGCCCGCCGATCCTTGAGCGCGCCCTGGAATCGCAGGAGCACGCCCCCGGGGAAGCGCATGGCGATCCGCGCCGCGAGCTCGCCGAGGCCCGCCTGGGCCTCGATTCCGACGGTCTTCGGATCCGTCAGCCGCAGCAGGGCCCCCGTGGTGGACAGATCCACGGTCTTCGCCGCGACCGCCGCGCCCGTGGCCGCCGAGCACTCGACCTGGATCTCCATGCGCACGCGCTGGGAGGCGCGCTTGCCCTGGAAGAGGACCATGGGGTCCTCGCCGAGGAGGGGGGGGGCTTCGGTCGACATGGGTAGGACGCAGTCTCCGTCGTCCTATCGTCCCCCGGGTGGGGTTGACTGAACCGGCCCGAGGGCCGATTTGGTGCCCGTCCGACCGGGCGGGGCCCCCGGCTCGGGCGGAGCCCGGCGAAGCGTCGGCGCCGGGCACCGGGCCGTGCCGGGTAGGATCCGTCCGTGGCCTCGCCCAAGCTCACCATCGCGGTCGTCTGCGTCGCGGCCCTGGCGGGGACGGTCGGGGTTGCCTCGTGGGAGGCGGGGCGCCAGCAGAGGAACGGTCGCGCCGGCCTCCGGGAGCGCGCCATCCGGTTCTCGGAAGAACTCGAAGACGCCGCGCAGGGGCGTCAGCTCACCGGGCTGATCCCCTGGCTCGAGCCCTCCGAGCGGGGCGACAAGACGGCTCTCGCCAGGCTCGACACGCTGGCAATAGGGCCTCGACGGCGCCTCCACCTCGTGCTCGCGCACGTCCGGCTGGGGGAGGGCGGGCGTCACGGCCAGGCCGAGTACCTCATGACCTCCCCGGACCGGGGCGCCTCGGGGGGCCCGATGCTCGTGGACTGGGTCCGGGCCGCCGACGGCACCTGGTTCCTCAATCTCGTCGGCTCCTGACGAGGACTCCCACCGGATCGCGCCGACGCGCGGTCCGTGGCGTTTGCATAGGGGACCCGACCGCCCCCGACCTGCCGCCCGTGCGGCCCCCGGAGCCCCCATGATCGGCCCCCGCGTCCTGCTCGTCCCCCTCGGGCTCGCGACCCTCGCCCTCGCCGCCCTGGCCCCCGTCGCCTCCGCCGACCGTCTCACGCTCGCCGACGGGCGCACGGTGGAAGGCCTCGTGCGCAAGGACGGGGAGGTCTACCGCGTGATCTCACGGTTCGGGGAGTCCACGGTCCCCGTGGCCGACGTGAAGCTCTTGGAGGCCGGCTCGTCCTTCGAGGCGGCCTGGCGCGCCCGTGCGGAGAAGCTCGCGATCGACGACCACGGGGGACGTGCCGCGCTGGCCGCGTGGCTCGAGTCGGAGGGCAGGCCGGACGAGGCCCGGATCCTCGCCGAGGCCGTCGTCGAGGCGGATCCGGAGAACGCGGCGGCGCACAAGCTCCTCGGCCACGTCCGGCACCGGGGATCGTGGATGTCCCCCGACGAGGCGAAGGCCGCGGACGGGCTGCTGCGCCGCGGGGACGAGTGGTTCACGCCGGAGGCGTGGGCCAAGCTCGACGCCGAGGCGAAGGCGAAGGCCGAGGCCTCGGAGACGACGCGGGCCGGAAGGGCCGTGAGCGCGCGCGCGAACGACGCCGTGCGGATGATGCTGTCGCCGGATCCCGTGGTCCGGGCCCAGGGCGCGAAGCGCCTCGAGGCCCTGGCGGTCGAGACGAAGTCGGAGGCGCTGAAGATCCTCGTGCCCCAGGTCGCGGCCTACGCGGCCGCCGCGGACCGGATGGTGGCGGCGGCCGGCGCTCCCGATGTGAGCGGCGGCTCGGCCACGGTCCTCTCGGAGTGCCGCATCCAGCTCGCGAAGCTCAAGCGTCCGATCCAGTCGTTTCGGACGGGCCTCGCGAGCAACGCCGCGGGCGCGAACGTCGAGATCCAGCTGCCCGAGATCGAGGTGATCCGGGTCTTCACGACGGTTGCGGTCCCGGCCGGGGTCAGGTAGCACGGCGGGTCCCGCGGCCGTCGATCCCGCCGGCCCCGGGGCCGACCGCTGTGGCGTCGTGGGCGGGCGGTGGGGGCCGTCGAGGCCGGATGACACTTTGACAGCGGCCCCTCGGCCCACCCGGAATCGGCTGTCAACTTGACAGGCGAGCGTCCTGCCCCGCGCGCCCCGGTCCGCCGACTGAACGTACAAGTCACGCATACGAAACGGGTTACGTTCGCTTGGGGAGCGGTGTGCAGCGCCCGGCTCTGGCACCGTTCTTGATACCCGTCCCCGTGTCCCCGGCCTTCCCCGTTCTGATCGGTCTCCGGGCTTCGTGCTTCCGGGACGAGATGGATCGGTGGGTGCGGGGCGTGGGTTTCGAGACGTTCGTGACCGACGTCGGCCGCACCGCGGTCGACTGGGTCCGCCGGACTCCCGAGGCCCTGACGTTCCTCGACCGCGACCTCGAACGGGTCGGGGGCGAGGAGGTCTGGCGGGTGGTCCGCCCGATCGTCTGCCATCGGCTGGTGCTGATGGCGGAGCAGAGGACGAAGGAGCTGTGGTTCTCGGCGTTGGCCGACGGGGTCGGGTCCGTCCTGCCCCTGCCGTCCGGGCGCGATGCGGTGCTCACGGCGCTGCGCGTGCTCGGGTCGCGGTAGGCGCGCGGACGGGTCCTGTCGCCGCCGGCCCCGATCCCGGGCGCGCCGCTCCTTGACCGCGACTTCCGAACGCATTTCCCAGAACGCGAGGCGATGACCGATGGCGAAGATCCGCCCCCTCCACGACAAGGTGCTCGTCGAGCGTCTCTCGAGCCTCGAGAAGACCGCCGGCGGCATCGTCCTCCCCGACACGGCGAAGGAGAAGCCCACCGAGGGCCGCATCGTCGCCGTGGGCGTCGGCAAGACCAGCGACAAGGGCGACCGCGTCCCGCTGTCCGTCAAGCCCGGCGACCGCGTCCTGTTCGGCAGCTTCTCCGGCACCACGATCAAGGACGGGGGCAAGGAGCTCCTGATCCTCGACGAGCAGGAGCTGCTCGGCGTCATCGACGACGCGCCGTGGATCGGCGCAGCGGCCGCCTCGAAGGCGTCCGCATCGAAGGCCGCCGCGCCCGCGTCGAAGACGGCCGCGCCCGCGGCGAAGGCGCCCGCGCCCGCGTCGAAGGCGCCCGCGCCCGCGGCGAAGGCCGCCGTGGCCCCGCCCGCCAAGTCCGGCAAGCCCGCGAAGAAGTAGCCCCCCGCTTCGGGCCCCCCGGGCCCGAGCGCCCGTAGTCCCCAGAACCGTCGGTGCCCGAGAAGGCCCAGAGAAGGAACGACAGCCCATGCCCGCCAAGCAGATCGCCTACAGCCAGGACGCCCGCGAACGCATCCGCAGCGGCGTCCGCCAGCTCGCGCGCGCCGTCAAGGTCACCCTCGGACCCCGCGGCCGCAACGTCGTGATCCAGAAGAGCTTCGGGTCGCCCACCGTCACGAAGGACGGCGTGACGGTCGCGAAGGAGGTCGAGCTCAAGGACGCCTACGAGAACATCGGCGCCCAGATGGTGAAGGAGGTCGCGAGCAAGACCTCCGACGTCGCCGGCGACGGCACCACGACGGCGACCGTGCTGGCCGAGGCGATCTTCGAGGAGGGC
>JAYTCP010000564.1:0-3322 GCA_043736435.1 Planctomycetia bacterium
TCGCCGAACGCCTGGACGAACGGGATCACGTTCGAGGCGATGGGCACGGGGTAGACCGACGGGGTGGGCGCGCGGCCGGTCCGCTCCTCCTCGAGCTCCCGGGCGAGCTCGTCGAGGCCCTTGGCGCCCGACCCGGACACCGCTTGGTAGGTGGAGACGACCACGCGGCGGATGGGTACGCGCCGGAGGAGCGGGGCGAGCACCATCACCAGGAGGATCGTCGAGCAGTTCGGGTTGGCGATCAGGCCCCGGTGAGCGCCGACGGCGTCGAAGTTCACCTCGGGCACGACGAGCGGGACCGCCGGGTCCATGCGGAACGCCGACGAGTTGTCCACGACGAGCGCGCCCGCCGCTGCCGCCCGAGGACCGTGCTCCTTGCTCCGGTCGCCGCCCGCGGAGAAGAACGCCACGTCCACGCCCCGGAAGTCGAACGAGGCGAGATCGAGGACCGGATGGTCCGCGCCGCGGAAGCGGATCGACTTCCCCACGGACCGCGCGGACGCGAGGGGCAGGAGGCGCTCTACGGGGAAGCGGCGTTGCTCGAGGACGCGGAGGAACTCCTCCCCCACGGCCCCGGTGGCCCCGGCGATGGCGACGGTGAGCATCCCGAGACTCTACTGTCCGCGCGTGCGGCGCCGACGCGTTCGCGCGGGTGCCTTGCGCCGACCTCCCCCCGCCCGACGCCAAGGACCGGACTTCCCGCCGTCCTTCTCGAGGAGACGGACGCCCGTCACCTCCATCCCCTTGTCCACCGCCTTCACCATGTCGTACACGGTCAGGGCGGCGACGGCCACGGCCGTCAACGCCTCCATCTCGACTCCCGTGCGGTCGCGCGCGGACACCTCGGCGCGGATCCGGACGCCTCCCGCGACGAGGGTCAGGTCGAGGCGGACGCCGTCGATCCGCAGCGGATGGCACAGCGGGATCAGGTCCGCCGTGCGCTTGACCGCCGAGATCCCGGCGACGCGGGCCGTCCCGAGCACGTCACCCTTCGCGATCGCGTTCGCGCGGACGAGGGCGAGCGCCGTCCTCGACAGGAGGACGAACCCCTCCGCGAGGGCCCTGCGCGCGGTCTCGACCTTTCCCCCCACGTCCACCATGCGGGCGGCGCCCCGGCCGTCGACGTGGGAGAGGCGCGGCGGAGCCGTGGTACCGCCGACCGCCTTCGCAGCCCCCCCTGCCCCCGAAGCCAGGCCGGGTCCGGGGAGGGCCTTCGCAGGAGCGCTCGCAGGATGAGGCGTGACGAGCCGACGACGGGGGGCCATGGTCGGATCGTACCCGTGCCTCCCGCCGGCGGCGCGCGCCTCACGACCTGCTTCGTCGTGAGGCGCCGGACATGACGAGCCGGACATGACGAGCCCGACCTGACGAGTTGGACGTCATGGGCCGGGGGCGGCGCCACGCGCCCACCCTGGAGGGAACCGGGGAGGGAGTCGGAGAGCGGTCGGGGAGCGAACCGGAGAGGGAACCGGCTCCGATTACCGACCCGACAGGCGCGTGGCGCCGCCCGCAGAGAACGGACGCTTCGGCGGCCCGTCCTTGTCGTCGTCGTCGGCGGCGGCGGCCTTCGCCGCGTTCCTCGGCATGTCCTTCACCGGGCCGCCACCGAAGCCGGGGAAGCCGAGGGCCTTCTTGACCTCGAGCTCGACCACCTTCTGGACGTCGAGGTTGTCGCGGAGGAACTGGACCGCCTTGTCGCGGCCCTGGCCGAGCTTCGTGGCGCCGATCGAGAGCCACGTGCCCGACTTGTCGATCGCACCCGAGTCGACCCCGAGGTCGATCAGGTCGCCCACGGTCGAGATGCCCTCGTTGAAGAGGATGTCGAACTCGGCCTGACGGAACGGCGGCGCGATCTTGTTCTTCACCACCTTCGCGCGCGTCCGGTTGCCGATGACCGACTCGCCCTCCTTGATGGCGCCGATGCGGCGCATGTCGATGCGGACCGAGGCGTAGAACTTCAGGGCGTTGCCGCCCGTCGTCGTCTCGGGGCTGCCGAACATCACGCCGATCTTCATGCGGATCTGGTTCGTGAAGATCATGCAGGTGTTGCTGTGGTTGATCGCGGCCGTGAGCTTGCGGAGCGCCTGGCTCATGAGGCGCGCCTGGAGGCCCACGTGGGAGTCGCCCATCTCGCCCTCGATCTCGGCCTTCGGCACGAGGGCCGCCACCGAGTCGATCACGACCACGTCGACCGCGTTGCTGCGCACCAGGGTCTCGGCGATCTCGAGGGCCTGCTCGCCCGTGTCGGGCTGGGAGATGAGCAGGTCGTCGAGGTTCACGCCGAGCTTCTTGGCGTAGGAGGCGTCGAACGCATGCTCGGCATCGATGAAGGCGCAGACCCCGCCCAGCTTCTGGGCGTTCGCGATCACGTGGATGCAGAGGGTCGTCTTGCCCGACGACTCCGGGCCGTACACCTCGCTGATGCGTCCGCGGGGGATGCCGCGCCCGCCGAGCGCGAGGTCGAGGGACGGGCTGTTCGTCGAGATGCCCTGGACCTCGGCGGCGCCCATCTGGCCGAGGCGCATGATCGTGCCCTTGCCGTAGGCCTTCTCGATCTGGCCGAGGGCGACGTCGAGGGCCTGGGTGCGCTGCGCCAGGGCCTTCTTCTCGGCCTCCGTCATCACGGGCGCAGCCGGCGCCACGTGGGCCGCCTTCGCGGCGACGGCCTTCCCGTCGCCGTTCGCCCTCCCGTCGCCATGCTTCAGATCGGGCGACTTCGGATCGAGCGTCTTCGAATCCAGGCTCTTCTCGGCAGGGTGAGGCGCGACCATCGTCCGGACTCCTTCAGTGCCCCGATCGGGGGCGGGTGTTGCTGCAGCGGGGGTTGAAAGGGGGGACTTCCCAGACGAGGGCCCTACCGGGCCGTACGCCTGCGAAGCGAAGACCTGCGAAGCAAAAACCGGCGAAGCGAAGACCTGCGAAGCAGAAACCTGCGAAGCGACCGTCTGCGAACGGGCCGTAGGGAGAACGACCTTCTCCGGAGGGAGGCCCTTCCCAGCGACCTGACTGCCAGCGACCTGACTGCCAGCGACCTGACTGCCAACGACCGGCCTGCCAACGACCGGCCTGCCAACGATCGGCCTGCCAGCAACCGGCCGGCCAGCGACCTGCGCCTTCCCCGAGGACGGATGCGGGGTCAGCGGACGGCTCGGAATCGTGCGGTGGGCGTTCCGGGAGGCACCACCGATGACCTTGCGCGGACTCGACATGGATCAGGCCCTCCCCGCGGACGCGGACGACGGGTTGCGGGAAGAGGGCTTCGCACCGGCCGCGCTCGAACGCAGCGGAAAGGACGCCAGCACGCGATAGAACCGCTCGTGCG
>JAYTCP010000565.1:0-4108 GCA_043736435.1 Planctomycetia bacterium
AGCAGGCGTCGCTCTTCGAGGTGCGCGAGCACGAGCGCGGGCGTCGGCTCGACGCCGCCATGGACTCGCTGCGCGACCGGTTCGGCGACGGCTCGCTCCGGCGGGCGGGCGGGCGGGTCGAGGAAGGGCTCGCGCCGTCGGACAAGCCGCCGCCGCGCCGCCAGGGCCCGATCCCTCCCGCCCGCGGCTCGGGAGATCGGCGCTAAGATGCAGGTGCGCGTGCGCGCGAGACCATGACTACCGAGATCAGGACGAACCTCCGCGACGACGATGCCGGGGTCGCGGTCTGCCCGAAGTGCATCGGCGAGCTGCCGCCGGGCGTGCACTTCTGCCCTCGATGCCGGGGGCCCGTCACCTCGTTCGCGAACACCGGCGGCTATGAATCGGCGCTCGCGGAGGGCTGGTCGCTCGGGGAATCGGTCGTCACCCGGAGGCCGAGCCTGGTCACGCTGATCGGCATGTGGCTCGCCCTGCTCCCCTCCGCCCTCGTCGGCCCCGCCCTCTTCTTCGCGTCGCCGGCGCTCGACTCGACGTGGGCGAGGGCCTTCGTCGGCGCGTTCACGCTCGCGGTGTCGGGCCTCTTCGCCTATTGCCTCTACCGGGGGACTCTCAACTTCATGCAGGGGGGGAGGCGGCGGTCGGACTCGGCGGAGCAGGGGTAGGGCCGCGACGCCGCCACAGGAGCGCCGCGAGGATCACGCCCCCGAGCGCCCCGCCGACGTAGCTCCACAGGTGCGCCCAAAGGTCCGCGAGGTACGCGACGTGACGATCCCCGGGCACCCGGGACGCGAGCGGCTCGAGCAGCACCACCGATCCGCTGCGCGCCAGCGCGGCACCGGCGAGTCCCGCGGCCACGGCGCCGGTCCCCAGGATGGCGAGCATCCAGACGAGCGGCCGCGCGACGTCGCGCACTCCGAGCGGGGGCCGGCTCCCCGCTCGCGCCGCCGTCGCGAGGAGGACGCCAAGCAGGGCTCCGACCCACCAGGTCGCGAGGACGCCCCAGACGAGCGCCAGGACGGTGGGGTCCTCGGTCGCCACGACCCTCGGGTGCCCGATCGTGAAGTACTCGACGCAGACGCGGGCCGTCACCTGATCATGGGCGATGCCGTAGGCGACGGCCGCGAGCACGCAGAGTGCGACGATCTTGAGGGCCTCGCGCATCGGGGCGGCCTCCACGGACTCGTTCCTCGGGAATCGGTCGGTCGGGCAGATCGGTCACGGGCTGGGGAGCCTTCGTCAGCGCGGCGGATCCTTCCGGTCGGGGCGGCCGGGGCCGGGGTCGCGGCGGGGCGGACGGTCCTTCACCTCGACCCCGGCACGGTAGACCACCAGCTTCGACTTGCGCTTCGTGTTCCACTCCGAGATGAAACGGGAGACCGGGGGCAGGGTGCGGGGATCGGGGCAGTCCTTGTCGGTCACGAGGAGGAGGAGGCCCGAGTCGACGGCGTCGAAGAAGCCGCCGATCCTGTCGGGGCGCAGCTCGTCGGGGCCGAAGCCCATGAGCCAGAGGCACTGGAAGGACGCGCAGTGCATGGGGCGGTCCGCGTGGATCGCGCAGCCCTTGCCCCGGCGGAGATGGAGGCAGAGGGCGTCGGCCGGCTTGTGGAGCTCGGGGTACTCGGGCCAGTCGATGGAGGGTAGGCGGCAGCAGAGGTCGCACGTGCCGCAGGCGCGCCCCGCGCCGCCGGTCGGAGTCGCGGGGGGCGTGGGGTTCATCGTGGCGGGATTCTACGGTCGAGCTGCGGAGTTGGGGCGAAGGGTGTCAGACACCTTCCGCCCGGGCGGAACGTGTCTGACACCTTCGGCTCGGGTCGCGCGTAGTCTGAGGGGATGACAGCGACCCCGGTGCTGCTGATCCTGGCCGTCGAGGACGTCGCGAGGGCCAGGGCGTTCTACACCGCCGCGTTCGGCTGGCCGATCGAGGCGGACGTCCCCGTCTACGTGGAGATGGCGGCGCCGGGGGGCCTGCGCTTGGGGCTCTACGAGCGGCGCAGCTTCGGGCTCAACACCGGCCGCGTGCCGATGCCCATTCCCCCGGGCGAGCTGTCGCCCGCGGAGGTCTACCTCCGCGTGGACGATCTGGCGGAGGCGTGCGGGCGCTTGGAGCGGGCGGGGGCGCGCCTCCTGTCGGCGGCGGCCCCGCGCGTGTGGGGCGACACCGTCGCGTACTACGCCGACCCCGACGGGCACGTGCTCGCGCTCGCGCGGGAGTAGGGCCCCGTCCGGGGCCCATCTTGGGGAGTCGGCGGGGCGGGGCTAGCCTCTCGCAGCGAGGCGCCGCCGCGGGCCTCCCGGAGACCGCCCCCGATGCTCAACAGCGTGCCGAGCCTGGACGTCCCCAAGAACGAGCCCGTGCGCGGCTACCTGCCCGGGTCGCCGGAGAAGGCCTCGCTCAAGGCGCGCCTGAAGGCGATGGCCTCCGAGACGATCGAGATCCCGCTGATCGTGGGCGGCAAGGAGATCCGCACCGGCAAGCTCGAGGAGCACCGCTGCCCCCACGACCGCTCGAAGGTCCTCGCGCGCTTCCACATGGCCACGCCCGAGGTGATCGAGCAGGCGGTGGAGGCCAGCCAGAAGGCGTGGGCCGACTGGTCGGAGCTGCCGGTGCAGAACCGGCTCGGGGTGTTCCTGCGCATGGCGGAGCTCCTCGCCGGACCGTGGCGGGACACGATCAACGCCGCCACCATGCTCGGCCAGTCGAAGACGTGTTACCAGGCCGAGATCGACTCGGCGTGCGAGCTGATCGACTTCTACCGCTTCAACCCCTGGTACGCGCTCTCCCGCATCTACCCGGACCAGCCGTGGAGCGCGCCGGGGCAGTGGAACTCCCTCGAGTACCGGGCGCTCGAGGGCTTCGTGTTCGCGGTGACGCCGTTCAACTTCACGTCGATCGCGGGCAACCTGCCCACGGCGCCGGCCATGATGGGCAACGTGGTGCTGTGGAAGCCCGCGTCCTCGTCGGTGCTCTCGAACTACCACCTGATGCGGATGTTCGAGGCGGCGGGGCTGCCCCCGGGCGTGATCAACTTCGTGCCGGGCCGGGGAAGCTCGGTGGGCAACCCCGTGATGGCCTCTCGGCACCTCGCGGGCGTGCATTTCACGGGCTCCACCCCCGTCTTCCAGCACATGTGGAAGCAGATCGCCGAGGGGCTGCCCCGCTACAAGGGCTACCCGCGCGTCGTGGGCGAGACGGGGGGCAAGGACTTCATCTTCGCGCACCCCTCCGCCGACGTGGACGCCCTCGTCGTGGGCGCGCTCCGCGGCGCGTTCGAGTACCAGGGCCAGAAGTGCTCGGCGGCCAGCCGGATGTACGTGCCGAAGAGCCTGTGGCCGCGCTTTCGGGAGCGCCTGGTGGCCGAGCTGAAGGGCGTCAAGATGGGCGACGTGGGCGACTTCCGCAACTTCATGGGCGCGGTGATCGACGAAGGCGCCTACGACACGATCACGGGCTACATCGAGCACGCGAAGACCTCGCCCGACGCGACGATCGTCTCCGGTGGCGGCCACGACAAGCGGGTGGGCTTCTTCGTCGAGCCCACGGTCATCCAGTGCACGGACCCGCGCTACCGCTCGATGGAGGAGGAGATCTTCGGCCCGGTGCTGTCCGTGTTCGTCTACGAGGACGCGCGCGAGGCCGAGGCGCTCGACCTCCTCGACACGACGAGCCCCTACGCGCTCACGGGCGCGGTCTTCGCCGAGGACCGCCGCGCCGTGCAGCGCATCTCCGACCGCCTGCGCCACGCGGCGGGCAACTTCTACGTGAACGACAAGCCGACGGGCGCGGTCGTGGGCCAGCAGCCCTTCGGCGGCGCGCGCGCCTCGGGCACGAACGACAAGGCCGGGAGCGTGCTCAACCTCCTTCGCTGGGTGAGCGCCCGCGCCATCAAGGAGAACCTGCTGCCCCCGAAGGACTGGCGCTACGGCTTCCTCGGCGAGGCGTAGGCGGCGAGGGCAGGGGCTCCTCGGCGGCGGCGGGCGTTGCTGCGAGCCCCGCGTTCGAGGGGAAGGGGAAGAGGATCCTGGGGGCGGCGGGGGCCGGCGCCGCTCGACGTTTCGCCCTCGGGGCGGGATGCTGTCGGCGTGAATCCGCCCCCCTCGCCCTCGCCGG
>JAYTCP010000566.1:0-1806 GCA_043736435.1 Planctomycetia bacterium
CTCTCCGAGAAGCAGCTGCTCCTGTTGACGATCGGCGCGTCCGTCGCCCTCGCCGGCGGCGTCACCGCGCTGATCTTCAACGACCGCACCCAGATCCGCGAGACCGAGGAGGAGATCGCCTCCCTCGAGCACCGGATCGAGCTCGCCGACATCGAGATCCGCAAGACGAAGGAACGCGAGGACGAGGTGATCGTCTTCCGCGAGGTCCAGGACCGGGAGCTCTCGATCCTGCCGACGAAGCAGCGCATCGCGGACTTCCACAGCAACCTGACCACCTTCCTCACGCAGGCGGGGGCGCGCTTCACGAAGCTGCCCGAGAACGCGCCGAAGGAGAGCGAGCTGACGAAGGGCGTGTACGTCACGCCGAACTCCGTCGAGTGCGAGGCCGACGCGGCCTCCTTGCTGCGGCTCTTCAACATGATCGAGAACGACGAGCGCCTGGTCGCGATCAAGGGCTTCAAGGTGAAGGCCGGGGCCAAGCCGAAGGACACCGACGAGGAGCCGACGCACAAGGTCGGGCTGGCCCTCGAGACGTACTATTACGCCCCTCCGACCTCCTCGAAGGCCGCCACCGCGATCCCCAACCTCGCGGTGCGCCTCGAGGACCCCCTCATCCAGCAGCGCATCGCGGGCTTCCAGCCCGAGAAGCGCGACTCGTACAAGCTCGTGGCCTCCGCCTCGCGCCGCGACCCCTTCGTGGACGTGCGTCGCGAGGTGATCGTCGAGGACCCCGAGGTCACCCGCAAGCGCTTCGCGGCCGAGGAGTCCGTGGTCCTCGACCTCGAGAAGCGCTACGACGAGATCCGCGAGCGGACGGAGGCCGAGAAGGCCCTGCTGCTCGAGGGCCAGCTGTTCCAGCGCGACCGGCTCGGCCAGGAGGTGGACGGGTACGTGAACGAGCTCCGCGTGCGCGTGGCCAACGTCGCGAGCGTGAAGAGCGTGACGTTCCCCGACCTCGCGGCCCGGACGGACAAGGTGCGGGTCGCGATCGAGGAGATCGCCACGACCCGCAAGGACCTGCCGCGCGAGCTCAAGGTCACGGTCGCCGTGGCCGAGACCACCCGCGACCAGATCGCGACCTCCTTCGATCGGGGCGACTTCGCGGAGGTGTCCTCGGTGGTCACCGCGTGGGAGGGCTTCGTGCGCGGCAAGGCGGTGGAGCCCGCCGCCCAGCCGGTCCTCGAGGAGATCGTCCGGTTCCGCAAGCGCGGCAAGATCCTCACCGACTTCCACGCCCGCGGCATCCACGTGACGGGCATCCTGCTCAACCCGATGGAGCCGACCCGGTCCGTCGCCCTGGTCAACGGCAAGCCGGCCCGCGTGGGCGACGCGCTCGACGGCAAGGCCGGGCCGAAGGTCGTGGGCATCGCGAAGGACGGCGTCGACTTCGCCTTCCAGGGGGAGACGATCCGAGTGGGCCGCGAGGACGCCTCGAGCACCGGGTCCCCCTCGAGCATGGGCTTCTCGGTCGGGGGCACCCGGCGGCAGCCCTAGTCCGACCTGTTCATGAGAGACGAGGCCGCGGAGCGCTCCGTGCCTGAGCACCAAGTGCTCAGGCACGGAGTTTCCTTGCGGGTGGGGGGGACCCTCCCCCACGCCGGCCGCGACACGCGGCCTCCCCCTCCTCGGCGCCTGATGGGCGCCGGAAGCGGGCGCACGTCGATTCTTCCTCACGATCTCCGACCTGGGGGAACGCACCGGTTGCGGCCGTTGGACGAGGCCCGGGCGTGAAGCGGGCACGTCTTTCCGACTCGTCGCGCAGCGGACGAGGGCCCGAGCTCATGTTCGGCGCTACCCCCGCACGTC
>JAYTCP010000567.1:0-3761 GCA_043736435.1 Planctomycetia bacterium
GGGGGGTGGGCCCCCGCCGCCCCAGGATTCCTGCCCCAGGATCGCGCTAGCCCCCGGTGTCCGCGTCCGGGTGGGGACGCGCCGCGTCCTCGAGCGACCGGAGATAGGAGCGGAGGATCGACCGGGCGGCGGCGCGGTCCACCTCGCCGCGGTCGCGGGCCCCCCGGAGCCGCTTGCCGCTCGCCTTCACGTCCTCCTCGGCCTCCCACGACGTGAGGCCCTCGTCGAGGTAGACGACCTCGCGCGCGAGCGCGCGCCCGAGGGCGTCGCCGAATGCTCGGGCGGCCTCGGACATGGGGGAGGCGCGGCCGTCCTCGTGGAGGGGGAGGCCCACGACGAGCCGGGTGACGCCGAGCTCGCGCAGCACCGCCGCGACGGCGGCGACGGCGGCGGCCTCGTCGGGAGGGCGGGTGACCGTGTCGAGGCCGCGGATCGTGATGCCGAGCGGGTCGCACACGGCCAGCCCGATGCGCTTGGTCCCGTAGTCGATCGCGGCGACCCGACCGATCACCGGAGGAGGTCGCGGCGCCCGCGCGCCTTCAGGGCGTCGTAGACCTTCCGCACGTCCTCGCCGCGGCCCTTGCGGGCGACGAGCAGCGCGTCCTTCGTGCGGACGACCACGAGGTCGCTCACCCCGAGGAGCGCGACCGTCGTGCCGTCGTCCGCGCGCACGAGGCAGCCCGTCGAGTCGACGGCGAGGTCGTTCGCGGCGAGCACGTTGCCGGCGGCGTCGGGCGTCGCGTGGCGCGCGACCGCGTCCCACGACCCGAGGTCGTCCCACTGGAACGAGGTGCAGAGGACCTCCAGGTCGCCGGCCTTCTCCATGACGGCGTAGTCGACGGAGATGGACGGGACCGCCGCGTAGGCCGCCGCCACCTTCGCCGGGGTCGCGCGCCCCCGGCCGAGCGACGCGAGGGCGGCGAGGCCGTCGGGCCACGTGCGGCGGGCGGTCGAAAGGAAGGCGCTCGGGAGGAAGCCGAACGTGCCGAGGTTCCACAGGAACCGTCCGGAGCGGACGTACCGCTTCGCGACCGCGAGCGCGGGCTTCTCGACGAAGCGCGCGACGCCGTGGATCGGACCGGACTTCGTCCTCGCGAGCTCGGGGCCCAGCTCGACGTAGCCGTAGCCCGTGGCGGGAAACGTGGGGCGCAGGCCGAGCGTCTGGATGCGCGCGGACCGGGCGGCCCGGGCGAGCATGGCCGAGAGGGCCGCGCGATAGGCGCGGTCGGGGGCGACGTGGCAGTCCGACGGCACCACGACGCACGCCGCCTCGGGATCGGCCTTCTCCACCTCGAGGGCCGCCCATGTGACCGCGGCGGCCGTGTTGCGCCCCACCGGCTCGAGGAGCAGGCGCTCCTTCGGCATCCTCGGGAGCAGACGGCGCAGATCCTTCGCGAGCGCCGCGGGCGCGACGATGAACGGCCCCTTCGCGTCGCAGAGCGGCGCCGTGCGCTCGTACGTGGCGAGGAGGAGCGGCCGCGGATCGTCGCCGTCCAAGGCGAGGAGCTGCTTGGGGCGCGTCTCCCGCCCGACCGGCCAGAATCGAGTCCCCTTGCCGCCGGCGAGGATGACGACGTGCGTCCGCGCTGTGCTTCTCATGCGCGCATCGTGCCGTCCCCGGCGGGGTGGGGCAACTCGGGCGCGGGGGACGGCGCGGCGCGCGCCCCGCGTCACTTCGCGGGCGGCGTGTCCGTGCCGGGCGAGGCGGGCGCGGCGGGCGCGGCGGTCGGGGGCGGGGAGGCAGGGTGCCTGGGCCGCAGGCCCATCGGGGGCGGAGGAGCCGCGGCCGGGAGCGGCGCCACGGTCATGGGAACCGTCTGGGGAACCGTCGGGGGAACGGACGCCGCGGCGGGGGCCACCGCGCACGGCGAGCACTCGCCGCACCAGCCGCCGCCGAGCGCGCGATAGAGGCGGACGAGCGCCACGTACTGGTTGCGCTTCGTGCGCGCCAGCGCGAGGCGGGCGGGGAAGAGGGTCCGCTGGGCGTCGAGGACCTCGAAGTAGGCCGCGAGGCCGTTCGCGAACCGCGCGCTCGAGAGCTCGAGCGCCTGCCCGAGGGCCGCCTCCTGGCGCTCCTGCGCGGCGCGGGTGTCGCGTGATCCGCGCACCGCGGCCAGCTGGTCGGCCACGTCGCGGAACGCGTCCAGCGCGGCGCGCCGGAAGTTGGCGACGGCCTCGTCGCGCCGCGCGATCGCCGCGTCGCGATTGCCCGCCAGGCGGCCACCCTGGAAGATCGGGGCCAGGAGGGACGCACCGACCGAGCCGAAGGAGGACCGGTCGGCGGAGAGCCCCGACAGCTCCTGCGTCCCGAGTCCGACGAGGGCGAGGAGGTCGAGGCGCGGGAAGAACTCGGCGACGGCGACGCCCACGCGCGCGTTCGCCGCGACCACCTCGGCCTCGGCCGCGCGGATGTCCGGACGGCGCTCGAGGAGCGTCGCGGGCAGCCCGGTCGGCAGGCCGGGCGGCAGGGCCGCGGCGCCGAGCGTGCGACCGCGCGGGATCGGCCCCGGCGGCCTGCCCATGAGGAAGGAGAGGAGGTTCTCCTGTTGGGCGACGAAGCGCTCGAGCTCGGGGATCGTGGCCGCGGCGAAGGCGAGGTCGGCCTCGGCCTGCGCCGTCTCGAGCCTGCTCGACACGCCGCCGCCGAGACGCTGCGTGAAGAGGTCGAGGGTCTTCTGGCGCGTGTCCCGCGTCTCGCGCGCGATCGCGAGCTCCTCGTCGAGCTCGCGGAGGTTGAAGTACGCCTCGGCGATGTCGCCGACGAGGGTGACGACGACGGCGCGGCGGCCCTCCTCCGACGCCATCCAGTCGGCGACGGCCGCCTCCTCGCCTCGCCGCACGCGGCCGAAGAGGTCGATCTCCCACGAGGCCGAGAGGGCGCCGCGGAACGTGCTCGTGGTGCGGCTGCCCTGGCTCGAGAGGTCGCGTGACGCGCGGTCGCGCGTGCCCGAGAGCTCGGCGTCGACGTGGGGACGACCGTCGGACGAGGCGACGCCCACCCGGGCCCGGGCGTCCGCGACGCGGGCCAGCGCGGCCCGAAGGTCCTCGTTGCCCGCGAGCCCTTCGCGCAGGAGGCCCTGCAGCGCCGGGTCCTCGAAGACCTGCCACCACGGCAGATCCGCGAGCGACGGCACGGAGGCAGGGGCTCTCCCGGCGGTCGGCGCGACGGCGGGCGCATCGCGGAACGAGCCCGGCATGGGCACGGTGGGGCGCACGTAGTCGGGGCCCACGGCGCGGCACCCGCCGACGAGGGCGAGGGCCGTGGCGAGCAGGGCCGTCCGCCCGGGGCGCGCGGTCGCGGTCCGGGACATCGGGGGGCGCGGGGGAATGGCGCACGTCATGACGGCGACTCCGGGCCGGCGACGGCGGGGGTGGGGGCGGCGGCCGCGTAGGCCGACGGGCTCTTCCGGGGCGCGAGCCCCGTCGGCGCGCGCCGCGAGGAGCGGAAGAAGGCGGTGCGGTCGAGCACCTTCTCCTGGAACAGCTCGAAGATCAGGTAGATGGGGGGCGTCACGTACAGGGTGATCAGCTGCGACACCAGCAGCCCGCCCACGATGACGAGGCCGAGCGGCCGGCGCGACGCGCCGTCGGCGCCGTAGCCGAGCGCGATCGGGAGCGCCCCGATGACGGCCGCGAGCGTCGTCATGAGGATGGGCCGGAATCGGTCGAGGCTCGCGTCGTGGATCGCCCGGTCGGCGGGCTCGCCGTGGGCGACGCGCTGGCGCGCGAAGTCCACGATCATGATGCCGTTCTTCTTGACG
>JAYTCP010000568.1:0-2433 GCA_043736435.1 Planctomycetia bacterium
GGGGTGGTCGGGATCCGGCCGGGGGCCGCCCCCGCACTCCGTGACCACGGGCGTTCGTCGCGCGTGACAGGGGAGTCGGCCCGGGATCGGCCCGGGCTCTGGAGTGCCCCCCGCACATGTCACCCCTCACCGCACCGTCCGTCGTGTCGCTTTCCGGCGTGTCCTGCTCTCCTCCCGGAGCTGGCGTTCGCGCCACCCTCCACGCCGCTCTCGTCGTGCTCGGCCTCGCGGCTGGGGCCGCGGCCGCCGTCGCAGGCGACCCCCCCGAGGCGCCTGCCGTTCCGCGCACGCCTGGAGCGCAGGGCGCAACCGGTGCTCCTCCCGCGTCCGGGGCGCCTTCCGCGTCGGGAGGAGTCAGCGCAGCCGCTCCCTCTCCGCGCGCCGCCGCGGTCGAGGCCGAGGTGCGCGCGCTCGAGCGCATCCTCCTAGGGCTGCGCCGGGCCCGCACCGATCTCCGTGCCGGCCGTCCCGAGGCGGTGCCGGCGGACGAGGCCGCCCGTCGCGCGCACGACGCCGAGACCCGCGCCCTGCGGGAGGTGGTGCGCTACGAGGCCACGCGGGCGAAGACGCTCGCGGCCCTCGCCAAGGCCGCCGAGGCCAAGGACGACGCGAAGGCCGCCGAGGCCCGCACGACCCTCGAGGCCCTCGACGGCTCGTTCGTCACCGCCCTCGAGCGCGCCGAGAGCGGGGGTTTCACCGCGAAGGGCCAGGGCGCGGGGGGCGGCGCCCCGACGGGAGAGTCGAAGGACGCCCCGAAGGCCGGCGGACGCTCCGGCGGCGACGACACGCCCGGCGGCGCAGTCAGGCCGGGAGGCGCAGTCCGGCCCGGCAGTGAAGCGAAGCCGGGAGGGGAGAGGCCCACGGGGAAGAAGAGCGGGAGCGCACCGGACGCGACCGGCCCCGCGAAAGGAAAGGACACCACCCGTCCGTCCGGCGAAGGGAAGATGGCGTCGGACGAGCCGGAGGGGGACGCGGCGGACGACCCGCTCCTCGACGGCCTGGGCGACCTGTTCGACGACCTCGGCGACTGACCCAGAAGACCGTTCGACGGGGAGGCTCCCGACTGTCCTGCCCCCTTCGCGCACGGGCGCCCCGCACCCCGCGGGTCGCCCGTGCCCCTCGTCGCGTCGGAGCCCGGCGCGCCGTACGTCCGAGGTGTCGCAACACGTCCGAAACGCGGCACTAGCCGCCCATGCCCGGCTCGCCCATCCCCGGCTCGCCCATCCCCGGCTCGCCCATCCCCGGCTCGCCCATCCCCGGCTCGCCCGGTGTGGGAGTGGGGCCGTCCGTCTTGGGCGCGTCGGCCATCCCGGCTCCGTCGCCGGCCTTCGCAGCCTCTTCGGCGGCCTCCTTCTCGAGGACCTTCGCCTCTTCGAGCGCCTTGGCGGACGCCTTGACCGCCTGGGCGACGATCGGGGCGATGGCGCTCGACGGCAGCATCGTGACGCGCTCGCTCGTGCCCTCCTCGGAGGTGCCGCTCTGACGGAGGACGATGCCGGCGGCCTTGCCGTCCAGCGTGAACAACGGGTGGCCCAGCGGCGCGAACCCCGAGACGAGCCACGAGGGGCGCGGCTTGGTGACCTGGCCCACGAGCTTGGCGTTGCCGTAGTACGGCACGTAGTCGAACGCTTGATCCGTGCGCGTGATGCCGCAGAGCTCCTCGCCCACCTTCACCTCGACGGGCTCATCGAACCGGACGGGGACGAGCTTGCGGTCGCCCAGGTCCTTCACCCGCACGAAGACGAGCCCGAGCTTGCTGTCCACGGCGCCGAGGATCGCGTCGTACTCCTTCTCCTCGCCGTCGAACAGGACCTGCATCTTGAGCGGGGTGACCTTCACCCTCGCGAGCATGCTCGTGGGGAACCAGTGGGACATCATGATGACCCCCGACGCGTCCACGATGGTGGCAGGACGGGTGTCGTTGCTCTCCCGATCGGGTGCGCCCTGGAACGCGACCTTGATCACTGACTTCACGATGACCACCGATGGGGCCTTCGCCTCGATCAGCTTCGCGAAGGGGTCCTCCGCCGACGCGACGGGGGACAGACCCAGGGCGCCGGCGAGCGCCGCGAGGACGAGCGAGGGGAAACGGGGCATGGAGGCTCCGGAGGGGCTGCGGATGGCGGCAGGGGGTGGGGCGGCCGTGGGATCAGGTCACCCGGGAACGACCGAGGGAATCGAGTGCGACCCGTCGGTGCGGGTGCGCGGCACGACGGGAATGCCGCCTCCTGATCGAGCCGCCGGACGTGCGACCGGGACAGGCCTCGCCGGGACACGTGGGACCCGGGCAGGCCCTCTTTCCGTCCCTCGCACCTTCCGACCGCACCCTAGCCCGACTTGTTCGTGAAGAACGAGGCCGCGTAGCGCCCCGACCGCACGGCAGGCCCCGGTTGGGGCCGATGCATGCGGCCCGGGCGCGAAGCGAGCACGACC
>JAYTCP010000569.1:0-1854 GCA_043736435.1 Planctomycetia bacterium
GGCGGGCTCGACCGCGCCCCCCGCCCCGAGACGCAGCACCCCCGCGGCGATCGCATCGTCGTCGCTGCCGTCACCCTTCGCGAGTCCCTCGACGAGACGCTCGAGCGACGCGAGGAGCGGCCGGTCGCGCTCGTCGAGGGCGTCCTTCCCGCCCGCGGCGCCTTCCCCGCCCCCGAACGCCGCGATCACGACGTCGAAGAGCGGGGAGAGGGACGCCCCGTCGAGCCAGCTCGCGAGCGAGGCCGCGGACGCGATGCGCGTGTCCGAGTCGGCGTCCGCGAGGCCGGTCCGAAGCACGGGAAGCACCGCCGTGCGGGTCTCCTCGGGGGCATCGGCGGCGAGGGCGCCCAGGTCCTTGAGCGCCTCCGTACGCGCCTCGCCGGCCGTCGGCAGGGCCCCGACCCCGATCAGGCGCGCGCGGGCGGTCGCGTCCCGTCCGGCCAGCCGGCCCAGCACCGAGACGGCGAGGCGGGCGATCCCCGGGTCCTCGCCCGGCAGGGTGATCAGGGTCCAGAGGCACTCGGCGGTCTCGGGGCTCGGGAAGCCGTCGAGGCCGCGGACGGCCGCGCGACGGGCGGCCGGCGCGGGCTCCCGCTTCGCCGGGTCGGCGCTGATCAGCACGTCGCACAGATAGGCAGCGGCCAGGGCCGCTGCGGGCTTCGGTCTGCGCTCGCCCCCGTGGGCGAGGGCCTCGAGCGCGCGGGCGCGCAGGGCCACCCCGTCGGCCTCGTCGGGGCGCCCCTCGCGCGGCAGGCGCGCCACGTGGAACTCGAGGAGCCGTTGCTCGACCCCGCCGACCTGCCCCGCCACGGTGAGCAGCATGTCGAGCACGTCGGGCGGCGCCGTCGCGGGCAGCACCAGGAAGGACATCTCGACGTCCCGCGGCCCCCCCACCTTGGCGAGGACGCGCAGCAGGCCCTTCGTGATCGCGGGGGCGACGGAAGGCTCGAGGGAGCAGCAGCCGCGCAGGCGCTCCTGGACGAGCCGCAGGAACGGGTCGTCGGCCGCCCGCGGCGCCGAAGGCAGCCGATCCGCCAGGTCGAGCAGGGTCGTCAGCGTCTCGTGGTCGTCCTCGGTCGCGAGCACCCGCCCGAGCAGCGCCACCCAGGCGTCCGGGGTCGCCTCCACCTTCAGCGCCCGACGGGCCGCGAGCCGACGGAGCTCGACCCACCGCGTCTCCGTCGCGAGCAGGTAGGGCTCGAGCGCCTCCAGCCGGTCGATGCGCTCGAGGTTCGTGGTGGCCTCGCGGACGAGCCGGCGGTAGAGCTCGCTCTCGGGCGAGTCCTTCCGCGCCGAGAGCAGCCGGAGCCACTCGCCGAACGTGGCGTCCTTGTGCTCGGTGAAGAACGTGTGCGCCGCGGCGGCGCTCGCGAACCGGTACGAGAGCGCGCCCTCGAGCGCGTCGGCGGCCGCGGTGCGCACGCCGCCCACGCCGGTGTCCCAGGCGGAGGCGAGCTCGCGCGCCACGTCCCGGTCGTCGCCGTAGCGCAGCAGCCACGCGGCCTCGGCGCCGAGGATCGGATCCTGCTCGGCCTTCTGGAAGCGGGTGCGCGCGAAGGCGAGGAGCGTCGCGAAGGCCTTGGGGTCGCGCTTGCCTTCGCCGGAGAGCGCCCGACGCACGGCCTGGACCCACGTCGGGTCGTCCTTCGACCGGGCGACGATGTCCTCGCCCAGGAGGATCTCGCCGTCCCGTCCCGCACGTTCGGTGAGCCACGCCGCGGCGTAGGAGCCTGCCGCCGCGGCCTTCGGGCTCCGATCCCGGAGCAACGGCCCGAGGACGGCACCGATCTGGGCCGGTGACTTCTCGAGCGGCGCGAGCAGGGCGGGCCACGTGCTCGCGTCGCCCTCGATCAG
>JAYTCP010000570.1:0-2661 GCA_043736435.1 Planctomycetia bacterium
GATCGCGCTCGACGGGACCATGACGGCCCTCGCCGGCCCCGAGGCGGGCCAACACGTGAACAAGGCCCGCCGGGCGATCCTCGAGCGCCTGACGGCCGCGGGCCACGTGACGGGGACGAAGGAGATCGTCCACCCCGTCGCGACCCACGAACGGTGCAAGACCGACATCCAGTACCTGCCCACGAAGCAGGTCTACGTGCGCCTCCTCGACAAGAAGGCCGAGCTGGCGGCCCAGGGCGAGAAGGTGCGCTGGCTCCCCGAGTACATGGGGAAGCGCTACCGGAACTGGGTCGACGGGCTCGAGATGGACTGGTGCATCTCGCGCCAGCGCTTCTACGGCGTGCCGTTCCCGCTGTGGCACTGCCGCGGGTGCGGCGGCGTGCTGCTGGCCCGCGACCAGGATCTGCCCATCGACCCGACGGCGAAGGCGCCCCACGGCCCGTGCGGGGCGTGCGGCTCGACCGACCTCGTGGCCGAGCGGGACGTGATGGACACCTGGGCGACGTCGAGCGAGACGCCGCAGATCAACGCCCGCTGGGGCGACGGAGCCCCGTCCACCGGGCCGGCGGCCCCCCGCTGCCCCCTGCCCATGTCCCTGCGCCCGCAGGCCCATGAGATCATCCGCACGTGGGCCTTCTACACGATCCTCAAGTCGTGGCTCCACCACGGCGAGATCCCGTGGGCCGACGCCATGATCTCGGGCCTCGTGCTCGACGCCTCGCGCGACAAGATCAGCAAGTCGAAGGGGAACGCCCCGACCGACCCCAAGGTGCTCCTCGACAAGCACGGCGCCGACCCGGTCCGCTACTGGGCGCTCTCGGCCAAGCTGGGCACCGACTACCCCTACAGCGAGGAGGACCTCGCCTCGGGGCGCAAGCTGTGCGTGAAGCTGTGGAACGCGAGCAAGCTCGTGATCGGGCACCTGGCGGGCTTCGACCCGACGGCCCCGCGCGCGGCGGAGCGCACCGTGGACCGCGCCCTGCGGCTGCGTTTCGCGCGGACCGCGGCGGAGGCCACCGACCTCCTCGAGGCGTACGAGTTCGGGCTCGCGAAGAAGCGCATCGAGGAGTTCTTCTTCGGCGACCTGTGCGACGTGTGGCTCGAGATGGTGAAGGACCGGCTCTACGACACCGCCCCCGAGGCGGGTCCGGTCCGCCGCGCGGCGCAGGCGACCGCCTACGACGTGCTCTACGGGGTGCTGCGCCTCCTGAGCCCGTTCGTGCCCCACGTGGTCGAGGCGATCCACCAGGCGTACTTCCGGGGGAAGGAGCGCGTCGCGGCGATCGCGCGCGCCCCCTGGCCCCTGCCCCACCGGCCCGAGTCCGACGACCCGGCCTTCGCCGCCTGGGACGTGGGCGTCGCCGTGCTGTCGGGCGTGCGTCGCTGGCGCTCCGAGCACAGGGTTTCGCCCGGCAAGGCGATCCCCTCCGTGCGGGCCACCCTGCCACCGGGGGCCCTCGGTCGGTTCGCCGAGGTCGAGGCCGACGTCCGCTCGGCGGCCCGCATCGGGGCCCTCGAGGCCGTCGCCGGCACAGAGGACCTCGTCGAGGCCGGGGTGGAGATCCTCGAGCCCCCGCCCGCCACGTAGGCTTTGTCCTCACGGCACGGGCCCCGGTCCGCGCGCGGGCGCGGCGTCGGGGGCCCCCTCCCGTACACTCCGCGTCCCTCCGGAGCCTCTTTCCCCTATGTGCGGCTTCATCGGCATGTCGGCCCCCGGTCCCGTCGCCAACGAGATGGCCGACGGCCTGCTCGTCCTCCAGCACCGCGGCCAGGACGCGGCGGGCATCGCCACGTTCGACGGGGAGACCTTCCACATCGAGCGCGGCGTGGGCCTCGTCCGCGAGTGCTTCGACGAGCGCCGGCTGGCGCGCCTGCCGGGGGGGATGGCGGTCGGCCACACGCGCTACCCGACCGTCGGCAGCGGCACGGCCGACGACGCGCAGCCGCTCTACACGAACTCCCCGTTCGGCATCGCGATGGCCCACAACGGGAACGTCACGAACTACATGGAGCTCCGCAAGGACCTCGGCGAGCGGGACCAGCGGCGCCTGGGCACCAACTGCGACGTCGAGGTGATCCTGAACGTGTTCGCCTCCGCGCTCACGCGCGCGAAGGCCGGCGGGTTCCCGGGGATGGCGTTCTCGGCGGTGGCCGAGGTCTTCAAGCGCGTGAAGGGCTCCTACAGCGCGGCGGCCATCGTGGGCGGCCACGGGCTCGTCGCCTTCCGCGACCCGTACGGCATCAAGCCCGCGATCCTCGGCCGTCGCATGGACGGCAAGCGCACGGCGTGGTGCGTCGCCAGCGAGAGCGCGGTCCTCCAGGTGCTCGGCTACGAGCTCGTGGGCGACCTCGCGCCGGGCGAGGCCGTCGTCGTCGGCATGGACGGGCGCCTCGCCCGCCGCGTCGTCGCAGGCTCCGGCGCCGAGGGCCACCGCCCGTGCGTGTTCGAGTACATCTACTTCGCGCGTCCCGACAGCGTGATCGACGACATCTCGGTCTACAAGGCGCGGCTGCGCCTGGGCGAGTCCCTGGCGCACCTGGTGCGCGAGCAGCACCTCGAGCCCGACGTGGTGGTGCCGGTCCCCGACTCCGCCCGCGCGGCCGCCCTCGAGTGCGCCCGCGTGATGGGCGTCAAGTACCGGGAAGGCCTGCTCAAGAACC
>JAYTCP010000571.1:0-1951 GCA_043736435.1 Planctomycetia bacterium
CGATGCGGTAGCGGAAGCCGAACAAACGCTCGGTCCGCGCGCGCTCGAACACGAGCGAGTCGAACGGCGACACGAGGGCCGTGGCCTTGGGCAAACGGCGGGGCGCGCGCGTCCCGGGCAGGCGGAACGCCGGATCCTTCCAGCCCTCGACGCGCACCCGCTCGAGGCGGCCGTCGGCCGCGAGCCCCTCGATGAGCGCGCGCCCCGTGGGTCGGTGGATGCGGAAGTAGTCGGCGAGGTCGCGCGCCGTGCCGATGCCGAGCGCGGACGCGCTCTCGAGGAGCAGCGCGCGCTTGGCGTCGTCGACGGAGGGCGTGGACGCCGCGAGGACGTCCGCGGGCAGCACGCGCTCGGCGAGGTCGTAGATGCGCTCGAAGCGGCGCCGCGCGGACGTCGTCACGCGGCCCGTGGCGAACAGCCATTCGAGCACGTGCTTGCCCTCGCCCCACCCCCACCACGCGCCCGCGCGCCCGCCGCCGTCCTCGAGGTCGCTCGTGCCGAGTGGGCCGCGCGTCTCGATCTCGCGGAGCACCGCCTCGACATACTCGGGACGCTTCGCGCGGATGCGGTCGAGGCTCGGCGACGCCCGGCGGTCCATGCGCCAGCGCAGGAGCGGATGGAAGCGCACGGGCAGGATGGACGCCTCGTGCGCCCAGAACTCGAAGAGCGCGCGCCGCTCGTACGTGAGCGCGTCGAGCAGCGCGGGGTCGTACGGCCCCAGGCGCGAGAACGCCGGCAGGTAGTGCGCCCGCACGAGCACGTTGACCGAGTCGATCTGGAGCAGCCGCACCCGATCGACGACGCCGAGGACGTCCTCCGCGCGCGGCGCGCGACGGGGGCGGGGCACGCCGAAGCCCTGCGCCTCGAGCGAGAGGGCGCGGGCCTCGTCGGGGGAGAGGACCTCCTCGTGGAATGTCGGGGGCGGCGGGGGCTTGAGGCGCGCGGGCATGGGGAGGGAGCGTGACGTGCCGGGGAGCGCGGGGCCATCTCCGCGCGGGGCCTTCGCCGCCGATCGGTCAGCGCGCGGCGGCGCCGGCGGGAATCTGAGCCGTGTGGTGAGCCGTGTGGCGCGCGCACAGGAGCACGTAGTCGGACACCGGGAGCTTGCCGAACACCGGGTGGACCACGTGGCTCTGGCCGTGGCCCGTGAGTTCGAGTGCGGTCCTGCGGAATGCCTCCGCTTGCGTCCGCAGGCGCCCGAGCAGCACCTCGCGGTCGCCCGGGAAGGCTGCCGGCTGGAGACTGGCCGGGGCCTTCGCGCCCTTCGGGAACCGCCCCGTGTCGAGGATCTTCGGGAGCATGAGCTTCCGGATCAGGGGCCGCACGATGCGCGGCAGCGCCTTCATCGACGAGGCGCCGAGCAGCGCCTGCTGCCCGTCGCCGTACGAGATGACGACGTGCTCGACCACCTGCCCCGGAGACCACTTGCCGGGAGCGGCGGGCGTGCTCCACGCCTCGGCCGGAACGGCCCGCGCCCGCGCGACGATCTTGTCGACGGCCTCCCGATCGGTGGTCACCACCTCCTGGATCGTGCGCATGGCTCGCCTCCTCGTGGCGCATCGGGCACCGCCCTCGGGGGCGCGACGCCCGTCGTCGCCGGGCATTGTGCCCGAACGAGCCCGAGCCCGATAGGCGACCTCCCCGATCAGGCGCCGGCCGACAGCACCCGCGCGATCATTGCCTGCGCCTCCGCCTGGATTCGACGCAGGTGCTCCATCCCGAGAAAGCTCTCGGCGTAGAGCTTGTAGAGGTTCTCGGTCCCGCTCGGCCGGGCAGCGAACCAACCGTTCGCCGTCGTCACCTTGAGCCCGCCGAGGGGCGCGCCGTTGCCCGGAGCCTTCGTGAGCAGTCCCGTGATCCGCTCGCCGGCGAGCTCGGAGGCCGTCACCTGCGAGGGCGAGAGCCGGGCGAGGATCGCCTTCTGCTCGGGCGTGGCGGGCGCGTCGATCCG
>JAYTCP010000572.1:0-3262 GCA_043736435.1 Planctomycetia bacterium
CGTCGAGGTCGCGGACGGTCCCGTGGAGCGCCGCTCCCCGCCCGAGGACGATCGTGACGTGGTCGTTGGCCTGGATCCCGAACAGCGCTGCCGGCGCGAAACCCGCCGCGGTCGCATGCAGCGTGAACGCGGGCGCGCTCCCTTCGAGGGGCACCGCGAACGCGCCGTGCTCGTCGGTCTCCGCGGCAGTGACCGCGCCACCCGCCGCCTCGAGCTCGACGATCGAGGCAAGGTCGTCGCGCCACGCGCGGACGCGTGCACCCGGGACGGGGGAACCGGCCGCGTCCACGACCCGGCCCGTGGCGTGCGGTTCCCCGCGTGCCTGGGGAACGGACCCGTCGGTCCTGCCCCGCGCGGCGAGTCCGGCGTCCCCCGCGAGGGGAGGCGGTTGGATGGAGGCCTCCTCCGCGCGCCGCGCATCACCAGCGCCCGATCCCCAGGGGCCGAGGGCGACCCATCCGATCGACCCGAGGAGCAGGAGGGCCACGACGATCGCGATCGCCTTCTTCATCACGAGTCCTTCGAGGAGCACGAGCCCCGGTGAGGGTGGGGGCCCCTGCGCGAGCGGTGCCAGCGCGACGACCCACGCCCGACGCCCCTCTCGATGTCCCTCGTCGAGGCGCTCCCGCAGGCGCGCCAAGCCGCGGCGGAGCCGAGTGCGGGCGGTCTCAAGCGGGACGCCGAGGCGGAGCGCGACCTCCGGCACGGACAGGTCCTCGTAGTAGCGGAGCAGCAACGCGGCCCGGTATGGCTCCTCGAGGGTCAGGAGCGCCCCGACCAGGCGACGGCGCATCTCCTCGGTCTCGGCGATCTCGGCGACGTCGGGTCCGCGCTCCCTGCGCGAGGCCCGCCGCTCGCGGGCCGTGCGGCGCGCCGCGCCGCGGAGCATGCGGTACGAGAGGTTCCTTGCCACGACGGCCAGCCACGCCCGCAGCGCGCCCGCCCGTCGCGGGCCCGTCCGCGCCGCGACGAGCCAGGTGTCCTGGACGACGTCCTCGACGGCGTCATCTCCGCCGAGGACGGCGCGCGCGACGCCGCGAACGTAGCCCGCATGGGCGCGCACCACGTCCTCGAGGGGGGGAATCGCGTCGTGTCGCACGGGCCTCCATGAAAGCAGAGCCCATGCCTCCCCCGACCGGGTTCAGTCGCCGCTCACCCTCTCCATTGCGCGCGGGACAGAAGCGCGGAGGGAGAACCGCGCGGACCGAGGGCCGGCCCCCGGCGCCCCCCTACTCTTCCTCGCGGATCTTGTCCTGGATGCCCTTCAGGTAGTCGTCCATCTCCTTCATGCTCGCGAAGACGGCGCTGCCCGGCAGCGACTTCACGATGTCGAAGACCTTGCGGATGGAGGGCTGCATGTTCGTGATGAACACGGAGCCGCCCTTGCCCTCGATGTCGCGGCGGGCCTTGAGCAGCAGGCTGATCCCGGTGCTGTCGACGAAGACGAGCTTGGCGAGGTCGAAGGCGACGACCTTCGGGTTGGCGGCGACGAGGGCCGTCAGCGCCTTCGCGGCCTGGGGCGCCGAGGAGAGGTCGAGGGCGCCGGACAGCCGGACGGAGCTCGACTCGACCCCGTCCAGGGAGGGGCGCTGCGTGACGGAGATCTCGAAGGGCATGGGGGGCTCCGGGGGTGCGGCCGGATTGTCGCCGGGCGCCGCATTTCTGCACGGGATCCCCCGGAGCGAGGCCGCGAGGGGGCCGAGCGGAGCCGACGATGCACGCCGGTGCCCCGTGCCGAAGGGGATCCCTTCACACTCAGGCTGCGGACTCCGGCCGACCGAGGACGACCACGATCTCGTGGGCCCGGCCGTCGTCGGCGAAGGGGATCAGGCTGCCGGCGATCACCGCCCCGTCGAGCGTCGTGGTGGCGACCCCACGGCTCACGCCGTTGGGGTTCTCGACGCGGACGCGGTGCACGGTGCTTCCCCGACGCCAGGTGACCTCGAATCCGGGCCAGGCGGCCGGGATGCAGGGATCCACGACGAGATCGACGCCGTGGCGGCGGATCCCGAGGATTCGTTCCAGCCCGAGCCGATAGAGCCACGCCGCCGAGCCCGAGTACCAGCTCCACCCCCCCCGTCCGTCGTACCCGTCGCCGGCGCTGATGTCGCCCGCGAGCACGTAGGGCTCGATGCGATAGCGTTCGGCGTCCGCTCGCGTCGAGGCGTGCCGGAAGGGGGAGAGCATGCGGAACCAGTCCATCGCGGTGTCGCCGTCGCCGAGGACCGCGAACGCCCAGGCGCCCCAGATCGCCGCGTGGGTGTACTGCGCGCCGTTCTCGCGCACGCCCGGCGGGTACCCCTTCACGTAGCCCGGGTCCTGCGCCGTCTTGTCGAAGGGCGGGGCGAGGAGCAGGACGAGGTTGCGATCGGGATGCGCGAGATGGTCGGCGGCGGATGCCATGGCGCGGGCGGCCCGCGAGCGGTTCGCGGCACCCGAGAGGACGGCCCAGGCCTGGGAGACGAGGTCGATGCGGGCCTCGGAGGAGGCGGAGCCCCCGAGCGGCGAGCCGTCGTCGTAGAAGGCCCGCAGGTACCACCGTCCGTCCCAGGAGGTCCTCTCGATCCCCGCCCGCAGCGCTTCCGCGCGCCGTCGCAGGGCGTCGGCGCGGGAGGGACTCCCCTCCCCCGCGCAGAGCGGAGCGAACCGGGTCAGCGCCGCGTACAGGAACCACCCGAGCCAGACGCTCTCCCCACGGCCGCCCACGCCGACGCGGTCCATGCCGTCGTTCCAGTCGCACGAGCCGATCAGGGGCAGGCCGTGGGCGCCCTCGCCCGGGTCGCGCTCGAGCGCGCGGAGGCAGTGCTCCTCGAGCGAGGCCACCGGCCCGTCCGGCGCGTACCGGTCGTACCGCTCGCGTTCGCCCACGTCGAGCGGCCTGCCCGCGAGGAACGGGATCGGCTCGCGGAGGATGCCGGTGTCCCCCGTCCACCGGACGTAGTGCGCGACCGTGAACGGGAGCCAGAGGCGGTCGTCCGAGCACCGCGTGCGCACGCCGGCGCCGGTCTCGGGAAGCCACCAGTGGAGGACGTCGCCCTCCTCGAACTGGTGGCGGGCCGCGTCGAGCAGATGGGCGCGCGTCAGCTCGGGTGCCGCGCAGACGAGCGCCATCGCGTCCTGGAGCTGATCGCGGAAGCCGAACGCGCCGCCGGGCTGGTAGAGGCTCGAGCGTCCCCACATCCGGCAGGCGAGCACCTGGTGGAGGAGGCGTCCGTTGAGGAGCAGATCGAGGTCCGGCTCCGGGGTCGAGACCTGGATCACG
>JAYTCP010000573.1:0-16879 GCA_043736435.1 Planctomycetia bacterium
CCAGCTCGAGGAGAAGGCCCGCCTCCTCACCGAGCAGAAGGCGGAGGTCGAGGTCAAGAACCGCGAGGTCGAGCTCGCCCGCAGGTCGGTCGAGGAGAAGGCCGAGCAGCTGGCCCTGACCTCGAAGTACAAGTCCGAGTTCCTCGCGAACATGTCGCACGAGCTGCGGACGCCGCTCAACAGCCTGCTGATCCTGGCCAAGCTCCTCGCCGACAACCAGGAGGGCGCGCTGTCCTCCAAGCACGTCGAGTACGCCGAGACCATCTACTCCTCCGGGCGGGACCTGCTCGGGCTCATCAACGAGATCCTCGACCTGTCCAAGATCGAGTCCGGCACGATGGGCGTCGAGATCGCCGACGTGTCCTTCGCGGGCGTGGCCGAGTTCGTGGAGCGCGGGTTCGGGCAGGTGGCGGAGCAGAAGCGCCTCGCGTTCGTCGTCGAGCAGCACCCGGACCTCCCGCCCGCGATGCGCACCGACGAGAAGCGGCTACAGCAGGTCCTGCGCAACCTGCTGTCGAACGCCTTCAAGTTCACCGAGGAGGGCGGCGTCACCCTGCGGATCGCGCCGGCGGACGGGGGCTGGAGCGAGGACGCGCCGACGCTCGACGCCGCCGAGGGCGTGATCTCCTTCGCCGTCTCCGACACCGGGATCGGCATCCCCGCCGAGAAGCAGCGGATCGTGTTCGAGGCCTTCCAGCAGGCCGACGGCACGACGAGCCGCAAGTACGGGGGCACGGGGCTCGGCCTGTCCATCAGCCGGGAGATCGCGCGGATCCTCGGCGGCGAGATCCGGCTGGTCAGCAAGCCCGGGGAGGGCAGCACCTTCACGCTCTTCCTCCCGAGGTCCCACGTGGGGACCCAGCACGGCGAGGCGCCCGCGGCCCCGGCTCGGCCCGAGCGGACCCCGCAGCCCGCGAACCGCGGGGCGGGGGTCCCGACGGCCTGGGACGATCTCCTCGAGGGCGGGGTCGCCGACGACCGGGACTCGATCCGCGCGGGCGACCGCGTGCTCCTGATCGTGGAGGACGATCCGCGGTTCGCGGCCATCCTCCAGGAGGTCGCTAGGGAGCGCGGCTTCAAGTGCGTGATCTCCCTCCGCGGCGACTGGAGCGTCGCGCTCGCGCGGCGCTACCGTCCCGTGGCGATCACGCTCGACATCGAGCTGCCCGGCGTGGCAGGCTGGGCGGTCCTCGACCGGCTCAAGCACGATCCCGAGACCAGCCACATCCCGGTCCACGTGGTCTCCGTCACGGAGGACTGCCCGCGCGCCCGGACCGGCGGCGCCCAGGGCTGCCTCGTCAAGCCCGTCACCCGCGTCGCGCTCGAGGGGACCCTGGACGGCATCCGGGCCTTCCTCGACCGCCATGCGCGACGCCTGCTGATCGTGGCCTCCGACGCGCGCGAGCGCGAGACGCTGGCGGCCGTGATGCGGGACGGCGACGTGGAGGTCACCGCGGTGGGCACCGGCGCGGACGCCATCTCCGCCGTGGGGACGGCCACGCCGGACTGCGTCGTGCTGGACCACGGCGTGCGGGACATGCCGGCGACGGCCGTCCTCGAGCGGCTGCGGGCCGGTCCGGGCATGACGCACGTTCCGGTGATCGTCTACGCGGACCCCGGGCTCCCGTCCGCCGAGGTGGTCCAGTTCGAGCGCCTGGCCGGCCGGGTCGTCCGGCGCGACGAGCGGGGCCTCCCCCGCCTCCTCGCCGACGCCACCCTGTTCCTGCACCGCGTGGAGTCGCGGCTGCCCGAGGTGCAGCGGCGCATGCTGCGCGAGGGCAGGGAGTCGGACCGGGTGCTCGACGGGCGCAAGGTGCTGATCGTGGACGACGACATGCGCAACGTCTTCGCGCTGACGAGCATCCTCGAGCGGCACCGCATGCAGGTGGCCTACGCGGAGAACGGCCTGAAGGCGATCGCCGCGCTCTCGGCGGCGCCGGACACCGAGATCGTCCTCATGGACATCATGATGCCGGAGATGGACGGCTACGAGACCATGCGCAGGATCCGCGCCATCGAGCGGTTCCGGAGCCTGCCGATCATCGCCCTGACCGCGAAGGCGCTGGGGGGCGACCGGGAGAAGTGCATCGAGGCCGGCGCCTCCGACTACGTGCCGAAGCCGGTCGAGGCGGAGCAGCTCCTCTCGCTCCTCCGCGTCTGGCTCTACCGCTGACCCGTCCCGCGGGGCGCGCGGGCCGGCGGCGACCCGCGGCCCCGCGCACGCCCGGCGGGCCCGCCCTTGACCCCCCGGCCGCGCCATGCAACGATCCGCGCCCGCATGTCCAATGAAACCGCAGGCGACGACCTCGCGAACGGGCGTCGGGAGCCCGAGCCGCCCGGCCGCCCCGACGCGTCGTCGTCCGGTGGCCCCGCCGACGAGCGGGCCTACGTGCTCGCCGTGGACGACCAGGAGGCGAACCTGACGGCGCTCGAGGCCGCGCTCGCGGGGGTCGGGGACGGGCTCGTGAAGGCGCGCTCGGGCCCGGAGGCCCTGCGGTGGCTGCTCGACCGCGACTTCGCGGTCGTCCTGCTCGACGTGCAGATGCCTGGCATGGACGGCTTCGAGACCGCGGAGCTCATCCGTGCGCGCGATCGCACGCGCCACACCCCGATCCTCTTCCTGACCGCGATGAACCGGACGGACGAGCACGCGCTGAAGGGGTACTCACTGGGCGCCGTCGACTACGTCTTCAAGCCGATCGCCCCGGAGGTGCTCCGGGCGAAGGTGCGCGTCTTCCTCGAGCTTCATCGGCGTCGGCGGCGCGAGGCGATCGCCCGCGAGGAGCTCGCGCGCTCGAACCAGGATCTCGCGCAGTTCGCCCAGGTGGTGGCCCACGACCTCCAGGCCCCGTTGCGGAGCGTCGCCGGGTACCTCGACCTGCTCGCGCGTCGTGCCGGAGGCTCGCTCGACGAGACGGCGCGCCACTACGTCGCGAGCGCCGTCGCGGACGCGGAGCGCATGAAGGGGCAGATCCGGGACCTCCTGGCCTACGCGCGGGTCAAGACCGAGGCGCCCATCCCCGAGCGCACGGACACGTCCGCGGCCCTCGCCGAGGCGCTCGATCGCCTGCGCGTCCCGATCGCCGAGGGGAGGGCCGAGGTCACGCAGGGTCCCCTGCCGATGGTCCTCGCCGACCCGAGCCAGATCACGCAGCTCTTGCAGAACCTCGTCGACAACGCGGTCAAGTTCCGGGGCCCCGGCGCCCCCCGCATCCACGTGTCCTCCGAGCGACGCGAGCAGGAGTGGGTGTTCTCGGTGTCGGACAACGGCATCGGCATCGACCCGAAGGACCGGGAGCGGATCTTCGGCGTCTTCCAGCGGCTGCACCCACGAACGGAGTTCGCTGGGACGGGCATCGGGCTGGCGATCTGCCGGAAGATCGTCGAGCGTCACGGCGGGCGGATCTGGGTCGAGGCGGGAGCCGAGAAGGGCTCGATCTTCCGGTTCACGCTCCCGCGGTCATCCCCGGCGGGCGCGCTGCCTCGCGAGGACTAGCCCCAACGCCCTGCAGGTAGGGCGGGGGCGGCTGGGATGCGGGCCCTTCGTCCCGGGGTGGCCCTTCCTTCACCTCCGGCCGGGTCGTTACGAGGCGGCGCAGGCGCATCACCTCCTCCTGCACCACCCGGAGCTGGGCGCCGCCCGCGCCACGACGGAGCTCCCGCACCAACTGGTCGACGCAGCCCGCCAGCCCCTGGATCGCCTCGAAGGCGAGATTCAGGCGGTTCCTCTCCGACTCCAGCCCCCCCGGCTCGACCGCTCGACCCGGCTCCGACGTGTTCCCCGGCGGGAAGTCGACGGATTCGAGGGCTGCCACGGCCCCCGGGACGGGGGCCACCCCGGGGTACCCCCGGTCGGAGTGCGCGGCGTACGGGCTGCTGGCGGTGGACATGTGGAGCCTCCGAGCGGGGGATGCGAGGGCGCCCGGGGGGCCACGGGGCGATCGCCGGAACCGTCTCCGCGGAGCGTCGGCCAAGGGGGGCCGCGCCTCTGACGTGGGACTCCCGAGCAACTGCACCGCTTCCCATTGGATGCGGGCCCATGCTAACAGTCACGGACGCGTGGCCGTTCCCCGGTGGCGTGACCCACGCGCCTAGGCGGCATCCAACGATTCCGGAGGGCCCGTGTCGCAATCGCGTGACCTTCCCGGCGCGTCGCAGGACGCACTGCCCCACCCCCCGTCGACTGGGAGCGTCCCCATCGAACCGACTGCCCAATCAACGACCGGTGCTCCGCCCGTCGCGTGCCGGGTGGACGATGCGTGCCTCGAGGCACCTCCGAGGACGTCGGCGAACCTGCCGCCCGCCTTCCCGTCGGTGCGGACCGAGCCGGGGAGTGCGATCCCGACTCCGGACGACGAAGCCCACCTGCTCGTCCGCCTCCGCGCGCGCGACGAGGCGGCGTTCGAGGAGCTCGTCCGCACGCACGGCCACCGCATGCTGTCCGTCGCACGCAGGTTCTTCGCCGACGAGTCCGATGCGCAGGACGCGCTCCAGGACGCGTTCCTCAACGTCCATAGGTCCGTCTCCGGCTTCTCCGGCGACAGCCGGCTCGGCACGTGGCTTCACCGGATCGTGGTGAACGCCTCGCTGATGAAGCTCCGCTCCCGCAGGCGCCGGCCCGAGACGACCATGGACACCTCCGTGCCCGAGGCCCTGATGAAGGCCTCGCACGGCAGCCGTCCGGACGCGGACGGCGTCTCGCTCCAGTCGATGAGCCGCGCCGAGACCCGCGCTCGCGTGCGGGAGTGCATCGGCCGGATCTCGGAAACATACCGTGCCGTCCTCCTCCTCCGCGACATCGAAGGAATGCGAATCGAAGAGATCAGCCGCCTGCTCGACGTCAGCTCCGGGACCGTGAAGATGCGCCTGCATCGCGCCCGGCTCGCCCTGCGGAGTCTCCTCGATCCGTACATGAAGGAGGACGCATCGTGATCGCCTGCCAACGCTTCGACGAGCTGCTCCAGGAGGAGCTCCCCGACGGGCTCGAGCCCGCCCAGCGGGCCGAGTTCGAGGGACATCTCGCCTCCTGCCCGCCGTGCCTCCGGATTCTCAAGGGTTATCTCCGGGCGACGGCCCTGGCCGCGGCGGCCTACCCGGATGCCGACGAGCCGACGACCCCGCTCCCGGACTCGATCGTCCGGTCCGTGCTCGAGCACGTCCGCCGGGGATCGAGCTCCGCCGGGGCTGCGTCCGGGGTGGCCTGAAGTCACCTTTCGACCGGCGGGGCGACCTCAACCTGCGGGGTGACCTCGACGGACGGAGGCTCACGGAGACTCTCCGAGCCGCCTCGCTCGACCATGGGTCTCCTACTCCGCCGCTTCCCTGGCCGTCCGCGCGAACCGGGCGTCGAGCTCCTCGAGGATGCGGGCGCGCCCGCCGGGGCATGTGAGCACGTGTCCCTGCGCCGTCGACCGCACGGCGCGGAGCGCGTGCGGGGTGGAGACGTTCGGTGAGACGAGCAGGACCGGGACCGCCTCCCCGCGCGGCATCCGCCGGAAGTGGCGGAGGAACTCGAGGCCGCCCGTGGCGGCGTCCACGTTGAGGAGTACGGCTCCCGGGAGAGCCGTAGCCGCTGCCCGGAGGGCCTCCTCGGCGTCGCAGGCCCCCGCGCCGGCGTAGCCGAGGACGCGGAGGGATGCGAGCGCCGCGTCCCGTGCGTCGTCGTCCGCGTCCAGCACCAGCACGGTCCGCTCCCCGCCGCGGCCCACGTCGCAGCGATCGAGGGCGGCGAACAGCGCATCGGTCCGGATCGGGCTCATGAGGATGTCGTCCACGGCCACGCCGGCCACGCCGTCGGTCTCCCCGGGCACCGTCGCGAGCAGGACCTCGAGAGCGCGATTGAGGCCCTCCGAACGCAGCCTCCGGACCACGTCGGCGGCGAGCGCGTCCCGCAGCAGGAGGTCGACGGCCACGGCCTGGAACGCGCGGTCCTTGCAGTACGCCAGGGCGTCGTCGGCGCCCGTCGCCGTGACGACGTTCCAGCCCGCGTTCGACAGCGTCCACGCGAGCCATGCACGGGACGCCGTCTCGTCCTCGACCACGAGGACCGTGCGCTCCTGCGTCGGGGGGGTGAGAAGGTCGGCGTCCGCCGTGGGCTCCTCTGCGACGGCGGCGGGGCGCGCCACGCGCGGAAGCACCACGAAGTGCACGCGACCACCACCGGGGAGCTCGCGGCTGCCGACGCGGCCCCCGTGGGCTTCCACGATCCGCTTCGTCACCGAGACGCGCAGCTCGGCGAGGCCGGACGCGACGTCGTCCTCGGCGCCTCGGCTCCCCTCGCCGCCGGGTTGGTCCATCGGGCGGTCGATCCCTTCGTCGACGACCTCCACCCGGAACGCATCCGGCCCCTCCGACGAGACGTAGACCGGGACCATGCCGTCCGGCCAGGCCGAGCGGATCGCCGCCCAAAGGAGGTTGTGGAAGACGAGCTTGAGGAGCGCGGGGTCGCCCTCCATCTCCGACGGCGTCGCCCCGAGCTCGAGCTCCACGCTCACGCGCTTCTCCGCGGCGTGGCTTCGCAGGACCTCCCGCGCGTCCTGCGCGAGGCGCCCGAGGCTCACCCGCTGCAGGCGCAGCTGGAGGCTCCCCGACTCGAGCCGGACGACGTCGAACACCTCGTCGAACGCCCGGAGCACGTGGCGGAGCCCGCCCCAGACGTCGTCGAGGTGCGCGTGCTGCTCTCCGGTCAGGGGCGGGTCGTCCGCCTCGCGCAGGCGCTCGGCGGCCGCCAGGGCGGCGCCGAGCGGCGTCCTCAGCTCGCGCGACATCGAGCTCAGGAACTCGGCCTGGAGCCTCCAGGCGTCGACGAGCCGCCGGTTCTCGGACTCGAGCTCCATGCTCCGACGCCGTGTCACCTCGGTCTGCATGCGGCCGGTGACGTCGCGCGCCAGCCGCGTGAACCCCCGGAGGCGTCCCTGCTCGTCGCGGAGCGCCGTGAGGACGCAGTCGGCCCAGAAGCGCGAGCCGTCCTTGCGGAGGCGCCATCCCTCCTGATGGGACTCGCCCTTCTCCGCGGCCTCGCGCATCATGCGCTCGGGCAGGCGGCTCGAGCGGTCCGCCGGCACGTAGAGGCTGGCGAGGTCGGCCCCCAGGATCTCCTCGGCTCCGAAGCCGTGGAGGCGCTGCGCGCCCGAGTTCCAGGTGGTGATGGTCCCGTCGGGGCCGAGCGCGTGGATCGCGTAGTCCTGGATCCCCTCCACCATCAGGCGGAAGCGTTCCTCGTTCTCGCGCAGGGCGCCCTCCATGCGGACGCTCTCGCTGACGTCGTGGGTGAAGCACCGCGCATGGAGGATGCGTCCGTCGACCCGGAGGACGTCCCAGCCGATGCGGACGTGCTTGACGGAGCCGTCCTTGCAGCGGATCCGCGCGGCCTGGTCGCGAAGCGGCTCGCCACGCGCGAGGCGGGCGAGGAGTGCCTCGGCGACCGGCGGATCCACGAGGAGGTCACGCAGGCTGCGGCCGACGTACTCCCCCGCCGTGAAGCCGAGCAGCTCGAGCTGCGCCCGGTTCGCGCGGAGCAGGATGCCGTTCGGGTCGACCCAGTGGACGGCAATGGGCGCGTCGTCGAAGGACGTCTCGGGCTCCGGCGCGCCGGCGCCTGCGGAAGCCGCGGGGACGTGGGGCTCGCCGGTTTGCGCCGCATGCCGGTCCGCCGTGCGGGAGGACCGCCCCTCGGGTCCCTCGCGTCGCGGCGAGGGGACGTCCGGGTCGGGGACGGGAGAGCTGCGGGCCGCCATCCGACCACCTCCTGGATCGCTCCTGCTCGATCCCGTGCTCGACGCGCGCCCAGGGCCGGGCGCGTCCACGGGGCCGCCGCCAGCCCAGCATAGAGGCGCTCGAACGCAATCGGATGCGGGGGCGAGGCGTGGCGGCCGAACGACCCGTGGGCCGGGGGCGTACCGGTGACGCCCGCGGCGAGACGGCATCCAACGGGCGACCCCACCCGGGCGCCGGTCCCGTCCCAGGGATCCGCCCCCTACAAGGAGATCCGCGCATGCCCCCCCTCGTCCTTCGACTGGCCCAATGCGCCGCACTCACGGGCGCGCTGAGCCTCGCCGCGTGCGGCGGGGGCAGCGGCGACGGCGTCCCGGCGAGCACGCTCATGCTTTCGGCGGGCACCGAGCTCTCCGTCGGCGCGGGCACGCATCCCTCGGCGGTCGTCGCCGCCGACTTCAACCTCGACGGCCGGCTGGACCTCGCCGTCGCCAACCGCACGGACGACTCGGTCACCGTCTTCCTCGGCATCGGAGATGGCACCTTCGGCGCAGGCGCGAGCTTCTCCGCGGGCGTCGGCGGCCGGCCGGTCGCGCTGGTCGCTGCCGACCTCGATGCCGACGGCCGGCTCGACTTGGCGGTCGCGAACGCCTCCGGCGACGACGTCGTCGTGCTCGCCGGCGACGGCAGCGGGAGCTTCTCCCTCGCGACGACCGTGGTGCTCGCCGCGGGCGCCGATGCCTCGGGGCTGGTGGCCGCGGACCTGAACGCGGACGGTCTGCTCGACCTCGCCGTCGCCGACCGCGGGACGGGGGACGTCTCCGTCTGCTTGGCGACCGCGCCGGGCACGTTCGGCGTCGTGACCACATACGCCGTGGGCGTCGGCTTCGACGCCAGCGCGATCACCGCGCTGGACTGCGACCGGGACGGCCGCCTCGACCTGGCGGTCGCGAGCGAGGCGAACGGCAGCGTGGCGATCCTCCTCGGGAACGGCGGAGGCACGTTCGCCGCCGCGACCGCCTTCACGGTGGAGGCGGGCGCGGCCCTCTCCTCCGTCGCGGCCGCGGACCTGAACGCCGACGGCGACGTGGACCTTGCCGTCACGAACCGCACGACGGGTGAGGCGTCCGTCCTGCTGGGCGACGGCAACGGCGCCTTCGCGGCGGCGATCGACGCCGCCGTCGGGGCCGAGGCCTCGGCCGTCGCGATCGGTGACTTCGACCGCGACGGGGAGCTCGACCTCGCGGTCGCCCTGGAGGCGACCGGCCAGGTGAAGCTGCTCCTCGGCGAGGGCGACGGGACGTTCGCCCCCGCCCTCACGTTCGGCACCGGCGGCTCGGCCTCGGCCGCGCTCGCGATCGGTGACCTCGACGCCAACGGCTCCCTCGACGTCGCGGTGGCGAACAGCGCCAGCGCGAGCGTGTCCATCCTCCTCGGCGCGTCGCACGCCGTGGCCCTCTCCTTCACGGCGGCGCCGAGCCTCACCCTGGGCGCGACGTTCGACACGCGATCGGTCGTGACGGCGGACTTCGACGGCGACGGCCGGCTCGACGTGGCCGCGGCGAACGCCGGCGATGGCAGCGTCTCGATCGCGCTCGGCAACGGCACGGGCACGTTCGGGGCCGCGACCCAGGTCGGCGTGGGGCTCGGCGCGGGCCCGGTCGCCCTCGCGACCGCGGACCTCGACGGCGACGGCACCCTCGACCTGGTGGTCGCGAACGGGACCGCGAACAATTGCGCGATCCTCCTCGGATCCGGCACCGGCACCTTCGCGCTGTCCGGGACGATCGCGCTCGCCCTCGGCGCGCAGCCGTCCGCCCTCGTGCTGGGCGACTTCGACGAGGACGGACGCGTGGACGTCGTCGTCACGAACGCCCTCCTCGGGAACGTCTCCCTGGCCCTCAACGCGGGCGGGGGCACCTTCGCGGCCGCGGTGAGCTTCGCCCTGTCCCTCGGCTTCCAGGGCAGCGCGATGGCCACGGGCGACTTCGATCACGACGGTCATCTCGACCTCGCCGTGACGAGCGCCGCCAACGGCACGGTCGCGATCCTCCTGGGCGACGGCAACGGCGCCTTCGCGGCTGCGGCCGCCGTGACCGTCGACGCCGGGTCCGACCTGAGCGGCGTGGCCGTCGCCGACCTGAACCGGGACGGCGATCTCGACTTGGCCGTGGGCAACGCGACGACCGGTCAGGTCTCGGTCCTGCTCGGCACGGGGACCGGCACCTTCGGCCCGGCGGTCGACTTCGGCGCGGGTGCCGACGCGTCCGCGATCGCCGTCGGCGACTTCAACCGCGACGGGCGGCTCGACCTCGCGGCGACGCTAAAGGCCTCGGGTCGCCTGCGCGTCCTGCTCGGCCACGGGAACGGCACGTTCTCCGCCGCCTCCGACTTCACGGCCGGCGGCGGCGGGTCCGCGGGTCTGTCCACCGCAGACCTGAACGGTGACGGCCGCCTCGACGTCGTGGTGGCGAACCGGACCAGCGGGAACGTGGGCGTGGAACTCGGCTCATGAGCGGGTGACGCGTCTCGATGCGACGGGCGGGCCGGACCACCGTGCCCGCCCGTCGCACTTGCAGGGGGACGTGGGTACGTGGAGACGTGGGGACGCGGACGGTCCTCGAGACCTCGGAGCACCCTGCGCACCGGCCTGACCGATCGAAGGGGCCCAGGGCGGGACACGGGAGGCGCGGCACCTGCGAACATTCATTGACATTTGTCACGATGCAGCCAGGATCCTGGGATGTCTCCCCGCGGCCAAGACTCACCCTCGTCCGGGCGCGCGCGGCGCGCGGCCGGGACGCGCGAGGCCCTGATCGCGGCAGCCCACGCGCTGGCTCAAGTGCCCGGGGCCGATCCGCTCGATCCCGCCGAGGTGGCGGCCCACGTCGGTGTGAGCCGACCCCTGTTCTATGCGCACTTCCCGTCGCGCGGGGACTTCGTGGACGCGCTCCTCGGGTCCATCCACGGCGGACCCCCGCCGGCCGGTGCCCCGATGGCGGAGGAGCCTGCGGCGCGGGTGTTCGCGTTCTTCGACGCCCTCGCGGCCCCGCTCGATCGCCACGCGGCGCTCGCCCGCGTTCTCATCCCCGCCAGCCACGTGCCGGGGCCGGTCGCCGAGGCGCGGGCCGCCCGTCGTCAGGCGGCGATCCGCAAGATCGAAGCACTCCTGCCCGCCGGGCTCTCGGGTCGTCTGACTCGGGCCGAGTTCCTCATGGACACGTTCCTCGGCATCCAGCTGGCCTGGGCCAAGGACCCGCCGGGGCTGCCGTTGGCGTCCAGGGCGCGTCGCGGTCTTCTCTGGGCGCTGCCAGGCGCCCTCGATGGGACAATCTGCTCGGAGGCAAGATGACGCACGTCCGGTTCCGCCCGATCTCCGCGGTCGTCGCTCTCCTCGCGACCGGCGTGCTCGCCGCGGTCGCGGCCGGCCCGGCGTTCGCTGCCGATCCTCCGGCCCCGCCGCCGGCGGCGCCCCGAGAGCCCAAGGCCCCCACCAACTACGACGTGCTCCGCTTCCGCGAGGATTGGAGCGCGCTCCGCGCGACCCCGTGGCGCGAGCGCTGCGACCTGACGGACCGCGTCAAGGCCATCGACCTGATGTGCCCTCCCGACGTGTGGGTGAACGTCGGCGGGCAGGTCCGCGCGCGCCACGAGACCTGGGACAACCAGGGCTTCGGGTCCATCCCGGGGCAGGACGACTGGTGGCTGCTCCGCGCCCGCCTCCATGTCGACCTGCATGTCGGGAAGCACTTCCGGGTCTTTGCCGAGGGGATCTACGCCGACGCCGACGGGCGGGACGCGGGCCCGCGCCCCGTCGACGAGAACCACGGGGACTTCCTCAACCTGTTCGCCGAGGCCCGATGCACCCTCGGTTGCCTCGACGCGGGCGCGTGGGTCGGTCGCCACGAGCTCCTGTTCTGCAAACAGCGCCTGATCGGTCCCGCCGACTGGACGAACGTGCGGCGCACGTTCGACGGCGTCGGGGGCTGGCTCGAGGGAAGCGACTGGCGACTCGACGCGTTCTGGGTCCGCCCGGTGCTCGTCGAGGCCGACGAGGGCGACGAGGCCGACGAGCGCACGGACTTCGCCGGCGTCCACTACCTGCGCAACGTCGGGAAGACGCGCACCTGCGAGGCGTACGCGTACTACCTCCACCGCGAGGCCGGGACCTTCTTCAAGACGGGGCGCGAGGAGTCGCGGCTCACGATGGGCTTCGCGAGCGCCGGCCCGATCGGATGCTCCGCCTTCGACTACGACACCGAGGCGGCCTACCAGGCGGGGAGCTGGGGAGACGAGACGGTCGCCGCGGGCATGGCCACCGTCGAGCTCGGGTGGAAGCCGGGATGGTGCTGGCAGCCCCGCTTCGCCGTCGGCGCCGACTATGCGAGCGGCGGCCACGGCCCGGACAGCGACATGAACACGTTCAACCAGCTGTTCCCGACGGGCCACCTCTGGTTCGGCTGGGCCGACCTGATCGGCCGGCAGAACCTCCTGGCCGCGCGGTTCACCGCGACGGCGAAGCCGGGCGACAAGGTCACCGTGCGCGCCGACGTGCACCAGTTCTGGCGCGCGAGCCTCGACGACGCCGTCTACAACGCCGGCGGAGGCGTCCTGCGGGCCGGGGGGCTCGGCGACGGCCGCGAGGTCGCCACCGAGCTCGACCTGCTGGTCAAGGTCGCGCTGAACCGGCACCTCGAGCTCGAGGTCGGGTGGTCGCACGTGTTCGCGGGTCCGTACATCGAGCAGTCCGGCCCAGGCGAGGACGTAGACTTCGGCTGGGCGCAGGTCGTGCTCACCTTCTGAGTCCGCGCAGGCCCGCCGCCCCCGGTCGTTGATCTCCCTCGTCTGGCCCCCTCGTCCGCCCCCCTCGTCCGCCCCCGGAGAGCCCGATGTCCGCGCTGGTCTTTCGCCGCGGTCGCGTGCTGCTCGCGCTGGCGGTCCTCCTCGGGATCCCGCTCGGGCTCGGCGCCTTCACGTTCATCTACGCCGAGGGCGCGTCGTACCTGAGCACCGACCCCAAGGCCTGCGTGAACTGCCACATCATGGAGCCCCAGTACGCCGCCTGGCAGAAGGCGAGCCACCACACGATCGCGACCTGCGTCGACTGCCATCTGCCCGCGACCGGGATGGCGAAGTGGATGGCCAAGGGGTTGAACGGCTGGAACCACAGCAGGGCGTTCACGATGCAGGACTTCCCCGAGCCGATCCGCATCACGCCGCGCAACGCCGACATCCTGCAGGACAACTGCCTGCGCTGCCACGGCGACCTCGTCCACGACCTGGTGGCGGGCGCTACCACCGATCGCCAGGCCATCCGCTGCACGCACTGCCACGCCACCGTCGGCCACGGGCCCCGCGCGGGCCTCGGCGGCCCCGACCGCGGGGCGAAGCACGAAGGAGAGTCCGGATCATGAGCGACGCCACGTCCCGCGGCCCCGGCCGCAAGGTGCTCGTCCTCGCCGTGCTGGGCACGGCGCTCGCGACGGCGGGCGGCGCCGCGCTCCTCGCCAACATCGCCGAGCGCAAGGCGGAGCACCGCCACGCGTACGTCGTGCTCAAGCCCGTGACCGAGAACGACACCGATCCCGCGGCGTGGGGCGTCAACTGGCCCAAGCAGTACGACTCCTACAAGCGCACGGCCACGACCACGCGCACGCGCTTCGGCGGGCACGGGGGCAGCGAGGCGATGCCGGCCGAGAAGATCGAGCGCGACCCGTGGCTCAAGAGGATGTTCCTCGGGTACGCGTTCTCGATCGACTACCGCGACCGGCGCGGGCACGCGTACATGCTCGAGGACCAGGAGGCCACCAAGCGCCTCACGAAGCCGCAGTCGGGGTCGTGCCTCCACTGCCACGCCTCGGTCATGCCGCTCTACCGCGCGCTCGGCGACGGCGACGCCATGAAGGGCTTCGACGCGACGCACAAGATGACCTACCAGGAGACCAGCGCGAAGCTGCACGAGCTCGGGCACGCGCACCCGGTCGCCTGCGTCGACTGCCACGACCCGGAGACCATGCAGCTGCGCGTGACGCGCCCGGGCTTCATCCGCGGCATCCAGGCGCTGGCGGCCTCCGACGCCCCCGTGCCCGCCATCCCGAGCATCGACGAGTGGCGCAAGGGCAGCCGGTCCAGGCCGTACGAGCCCAACGGCGACGCGCGGCGCGGCGAGATGCGGTCGTTCGTCTGCGGGCAGTGCCACGTCGAGTACTACTGCTCGACGAGGATGCCGCTCACCTTCCCCTGGGGCAAGGGCCTCGGGGCCGACGCGATCGAGGCGTTCTGGGACGGGACGAAGTTCGAGGACGGCTCGCGCTTCATGGACTACAAGCATGCCGAGACGGGCGCGGAGATCCTGAAGGCCCAGCATCCCGAGTTCGAGATGTGGAGCCAGGGCATCCACGCGCGCAGCGGCGTCTCGTGCGCCGACTGCCACATGCCCTACATGCGCGACGGGGCGACGAAGATCTCCGACCACTGGGTGCGCAGCCCGCTGCTCAACGTGAACCGCGCCTGCCAGACGTGCCACCACTTCTCCGAGGACGAGATGAAGGCGCGGGTGGACGTCATCCAGCAGCGCACCCAGGACCTCATGCAGATGGCGGCGAAGGGCCTCATGGACCAGCTCGACGCGATCGCGCAGGCGAAGGCCGACGGCGCGACGCCCGAACAGCTGGCCCCCGCCCTCGAGCTCCAGCGCAAGGCGCAGTGGCGCATCGACTACGTCGCGGCCGAGAACTCCATGGGCTTCCACGCGCCCCAGGAGGCCGCCCGCGTGCTCGGCATGGCCGTCGACTTCGCCCGCCGGGGCCAGATCGCGGCGATGCGCTGGAAGTCGCCGCCGACGCCGGCGCCCAAGTAGCCGCGCGTCCGCCGGTCTACGCCTCGTCGGGCAGCTCGCCCAGGCGCCCCGCCCCGACGTCGTGGATCGCGCGGCTGATCTCGGGCCACGTGTTCATCACGAACGGGCCGTGGCCGACCACGGGCTCGTCGATGGGCTCGCCGCCCAGCAGGAGCACCTGCGCCTCGGCCTCCGCGCGCAGCCGGAAGGTCGAGCCGGTCCGCGTGAGCTCGACGAGACGCGCCTCGCCCACGGGGTCGCCGTCGTTCACGCGCACCGTGCCCGACTCGACGAGCACGAGGGCCGTGTGCCCCTCGGGCAGGGCGAGCTCGACCGTGGCCCCCGCGACGAGGACCACCACCGCCATCTCGACCGGCGTCACCGTGGTCGCGGGCCCCCGCGCCCCCAACATCGTCCCCGCGATCACGCGGGCCTCGCCCGCCCCGTTCGCGAGCGTCACCACCGGGATCTGCGCCGCGCGGAGGTCCTGGTAGCGCGGCGGCGACATCTTGTGCGCCGCGGGCAGGTTGACCCACACCTGCGCGCCCCACAGGAGGCCTCCGTGCCTCGCGAACGCGCGGCCCTGCATCTCCTCGTGGAGCACGCCCGAGGCCGCCGTCATCCACTGCACGTCGCCGGGGCCGATCGCGCCGCGGTGCCCCGCGGAGTCGCGGTGCTCGACCTCGCCCGCATGGAGGATCGTCACGGTCTCGAAGCCGCGGTGGGGGTGCGCGCCGACGCCGCGACGGTCGTTCGTCGGCTCGAACTCCATGGGGCCGAGGTAGTCGAGCAGGACGAACGGGCTCCACGCCTCGGCCTCGCGCGCGTACGTGAACATCGAGCGGGCCGGGAAGCCGTCGCCGACCCAGTGCTGCGGCGGCGCATCGAGGACGCGGCGGACCTGCTTCGAACGCGCGGGAGCTGCGGTCACGGGGGTCTCCGAGCCCCGTCCCGGGAGCGGAGGGCCCCGGGCGCGGGCCGGGCAGCATCGCACGACGCGAAGGGGGTCGTGGAAGGGGGGGGCGCGGGGGGCGAGCCGCCACGGCTCCGGCCTCAGGTGGGTCGGCCGTGGTCGTGCCGGTGGTGCAAGTCCGAGGCGTGCGCATGATCGTGCACGAGCCGCTCGTGGCGATGGACGTGGGCGTGGGGGCCATGGGGGGAGAGGCCGGGCGCGTGGTCGTGCCCGTGGTGCTCGTCGTGCTCGTGTTTGTGGTCGTGCTCGAGCGCGTCGTGGACGTGCGGATGACCGTGTCGCTCGCGCAGCAGGGTCGCGATGCCCAGGGCCATGAGCGTCGTGCCGCCGAGATCGGCCCAGCGCGGCACCTCGCCGAGGATCGGGAGCGAGGCCAGCGCCCCGACGAAGGGCGCGATGGAGAAGTGGACCGCGTGGCGTGCCGCGCCGATGGCGCGCATCGCGAAGGTCGCGAGCACGAGGCTCAGGCCGTAGGAGAACGCCCCGACCAGGACCGTCGCGCCCAGCAGGGCGGGAGCGGGGAGGGCGCCGCCGATCGAGAGGCCCAGGCCGAGGTTCGTCGCTCCGGCCGCGAGGCACTTGATCCGCGTGAGCGCGACCGGGTCCTTGCCCGAGAGCCGCTGCGTCAGGTTGTTGTCGAACGCCCAGCAGAGGCAGGCGCCTCCCACGGCGAGCAGCCCGATCGGATCGACGCGGACGTCGCCTCCGCGGGCGCCGAGGAGCACGGCGCCCAGGAGCACGAGACTCAGCGCTGCGATCCCCCGGCGCCCCATGTGCTCGCCGAAGAGCAGGACCGCGACGAGGATCGTCAGGGGGGCTTCGAGGTTGAGGAGCAGCGATCCGGCGACCCCCGAGACGCGCTCGAGGCCCACGAGGAGCAGGACGGGACCCGCGATCCCGCCGAGGGCGACGATCCCGGCGAGCGTCGGGAGGTCGCCGCGGACCAGCACGGCCTCACGAGGTGCACGCGAGCGTGCCCTCCTGACGAGGGGGAGGGTCAACACGAGCCCCGCTCCCAGGTAGAGCAGGCCCGCGACCACCACGGGGCTCCCCGACGGGAGCAGCAGCTTGATCAGGGGTGCGCTGACGCCGAAGAGGACGGCCGAGGTCAGCGACAGGAGGGAGCCCCGCCGGATGCCGACCCGAGGATCAACCTCGCTCATGGAAAGCCTCCTCCCGGGTGGGGGGCCACGGCCGGCGCTGCGCCCCCGCGCCCCGCGTCAGCGTAGCTCGGGGCCGGGGGCGGGCCAGCCGCCCGCGGCGGCGGCGCGCACCCACGCGCGCGCTTCCGCGACGGTGGCCTCCCGCTGGCCCGTCGCCGCGGCGACGACCGCGTCGGCGGCGAGCACGAGCTC
>JAYTCP010000574.1:0-2225 GCA_043736435.1 Planctomycetia bacterium
TCGGCCATGGCCGTCTCCAGTCTCGTCAGGCGGTGCCCAGATCGTGCACGGAGTATACGACTCGCCACCCCTGGGTGGCCGACCACGAGCCCACGATGAGGAGGCGGTGACCGCGCACCCGGCACCCCAGCTCCCACAGGTCCAGAGCGCGGATCCTGGGGGCCATCCGCACGTCCTCGTCCGGAAGCATGAATGCCTCCTCCAGGACCTCTTCCAAGCGACCGGGCACTTCGCTGAACTCCCAGCGACGCCAGACGACGGCGCGAATCCGGAAGGAAGGGTGCTTGCGCTGGGTCAAGGCGGCGCCCGAGGTGGACGCCCCTTCCACGCGCGAGCCGCCGCCCCGGTCACGGATCCGCCCGGCGCCCCCTCCCTCCCCTTGCCCCCTCCCTCGCCCCCGGATCCCGTCCGCCCGACCCGGGCCTAGAATGGGATCTATGAAGGTCGAGATCGCCCACTGGCCGAAGCCCGTCCTCCTGAAGGGCACGAAGCCCGTCCTGAAGGTGGACGCCGACTTCCGGGACACCGCCGCCCGGATGGCGGACCTGATGTACGAGCTGCGGGGCGTCGGCCTCGCGGCGCCGCAGGTCAGCATCGCGCAGCGGTTCATGCTCGTCTGCCCCACCGGCGAGGAGGGGGAGGAGACGGTCGTCATCAACCCCGAGATCCTCCGGCAGGAGGGCGCCGAGGAGATGGAGGAGGGCTGCCTATCGTTCCCGGGGGTGTACGGGGTGATCCGTCGGTCGACGAAGATCGCGGTGCGCTACCGCGACCTCGAGTGGGCGGTGAAGGAGATGGAGCTCGAGGGGTTCGTGGCGCGCGTGTTCCTCCACGAGTTCGACCACCTGAACGGGATCGTGTTCATCGAGCGGATGAACGAGACGGACCGCGCGACGAACAAGGCCCGCCTCGAGGAGCTGAAGCAGGCCCACGCCCTGTTCGGCGGCCTGGGCTAGCCCGGTGCGACGGTTCGACGGTCTCGCGGGCGTCAAGCCCGACCTCTTCGTGCGCCCCGTCGCGTGCATCGGCGTGTTCGACGGGGTCCACCGCGGGCACCGCCACGTGCTCGAGCACCTGCGCGCGTTCGCCGACCGCGAGCGCGGCGGGGCGGTGGTGATCACGTTCGACACGCACCCGCGCGCGATCCTCGCTCACGAGGCGCCGGCGCCGCTGATGTCCCTCGCGCACCGGCTCGTGCTGCTCGACCGCCTCGGCGTGGATGCGACCGTGGTGCTGCCGTTCGACGAGGCCACGCGGGACACGGCGTACGAGCGGTTCGTAGAGGACGTGCTCGTCCGCCGCATCGGGATCCGCGGCCTGCTGTTCGGCTACAACACGAACTTCGGCCTCGGCGGCCTCGGCACGTTCGCCACCGTGGCGCCCCTCGCCCCGCGGCTCGGCTTCGTCATCGAGGAGGCTCCGCCCATCTCCGTGCGCGGCCGTCCGATCAGCGCGACGCGCATCCGCGAGGCGATCGGGCGCGGCGACCTCGCGGAGGCGGGGGAGCTGCTCGGCCGGCCGCCGGCCCTCTACGGTATCGTCGTCCGGGGCGACGGCCGCGGCCGCACGCTCGGCTTCCCCACGGCGAACGTCGACCTGGGCGGCGCGCTCCTGCCGCCCGCGGGCGTCTACCAGGGCGTGGCGTCGCTGCGCGGGCAGCGGTTCGCCGCCGTGGCGAACGTCGGCACGCGGCCCACGTTCCCGGAGGCGCGACCGGCGCGGCCGCTCCTCGAGGTCCACGTGCCCGGCATCGACTTCGAGTTCTACGGCGAGCCCCTCGAGCTCGAGCTGGTCCGCAAGATCCGCGACGAGGTGCGCTTTCCCTCCCGCGAGGCCCTGATCGACCAGATTCGCCGCGACGTCGCTTCGCTCGGCCCCGCGGGCGGGCTACGCTGACGCTTTCACGTCGAAGCGTCCCGTCAGGAGCCTCCCATGGCCGACCCCGTCCCGAACGCCGTCACCGTCACCGTGAAGCCCCACGGCCCCCTGCTCGTCATGGGCCCGATCACCCTCGTCGATCCCACCGGCAAGACCGTCCCCACGGTCGCCGGCAAGATCACCGCCCTCTGCCGCTGCGGCCACTCGTCGATGAAGCCCTTCTGCGACGGCAGCCACACCCGGATGGGCTTCCAGGCGAGCGAGGCGGCCCCGGTCCGCTGACCGAGGTCCCCGCTGGGAGTGGGGGGGCGGCGGGGGCCGATCCTCGGCCCACCTCGCCGGCGCGC